>JBFFKF010000088.1:0-1573 GCA_041555515.1 Woeseiaceae bacterium | reverse complement strand
TTCAGCTCATTAATTCGAAGAAAGGCAAGCCCTTTACAAAGCTTTCCGAGGAGAGCGCAACCCATCTTGGGGAAACGCTTGGCATTGCGCTGCGACAACGCACAATGCCGGCAGCGGCACTGCGCGGCAAATACGATGCCCTCATCACGGACGCTGTGCTGTCTGTCGAGGAAATGGAACTGGCGACTAGATCGGCCCGTCGAAAGAACATTGACATCGAGGATGTGTTGATCGACGAGTTTCAGGTAAAGCCACCAGCAATCGGAAAGGCGCTGGCAAAGTTCTTCGACGTCACGTACGAGCCGTTCAATCCGGAAAGAGTCAAACCGATGGACCTGTTGCGCAACTTGAAGCGCGATTTCGTTGATAGCAGCTCCTGGGTTCCGCTGGAAGAGAACAAGGATGGATTGCTCATCCTGACGACTGACGCAGAGAAAGTCCGCTCTTCGAAGATCGTCAATAACATCTTCCCGAGGAAAAAAGTGGTGTACTGCGTGTGCAGTCGCCGGGAATTCGTGGCAACGCTGGACCTGCTTTTTGGTGTTACCGCCGAAACTGCCTCGATTGGCGACCTTCTGTCCAATATGGATGAAGACGAAGGCGAAGAGGGTGCGGCATCAGACGAGATTTCGCTCGCGGAGGACAATGAACTTGTCAAACTGGTAAACAAAGTCATTGTCGAGGCCTATCATCAGGGGGCGTCCGACATTCATAGTGAACCCTACCCTGGAAAGGCCAAAACCGAGATTCGCTTCCGCAAGGACGGCACGCTGCAGCCCTACATTACCGTGCCGGCGAGTTACCGAAGCGCAATCGTGGCGCGCATCAAGATCATGTGTGATCTCGACATTTCCGAGAAACGTAAACCGCAGGACGGCAAGATCAAGTTCAAGAAGTTCGGTCCGCTGGATATCGAGCTGCGCGTCGCGACGATTCCATCGGCGGGCGGCGTCGAAGACATCGTCATGCGTATCCTCGCGGCAGGCGAACCGATTCCGATAGACAAGCTTGCGCTGTCGGCACGTAATTTGAAAAGGGCGAAGGAAACCGTCTCGAAACCGTACGGTCTGTTTTTCGTGTGTGGTCCCACCGGCTCTGGTAAGACGACGACGCTTCATTCAGTGCTTGGCTATCTCAACACGCCGGATACCAAGATTTGGACTGCTGAGGACCCGGTCGAAATAACGCAGAAGGGCTTGCGGCAGGTGCAGATGAATCCCAAGGCCGGATTGAATTTTGCGACCGCGATGAAAGCGTTTCTCCGAGCAGATCCTGACATCATCATGGTCGGTGAGATGCGTGACAAGGAAACGACGGCAATCGGTATCGAGGCCTCGCTCACCGGTCACCTGGTATTCGCCACTTTGCATACCAACAGCGCGCCGGAATCGATCGTCCGCCTTCTGGATATGGGAATGGACCCGTTCAACTTTGCGGACGCCATGCTCGGCGTGCTCGCTCAGCGTCTTGGAAAGCGTCTTTGTTCGAAGTGCAAGAAGTCGCACACCGCGACCAAGGAAGAGTTGAAGTCACTGCTCGACGAATATACCCTTGAGCTACAGAACACGCCATC
>JBFFKF010000087.1:0-1593 GCA_041555515.1 Woeseiaceae bacterium | reverse complement strand
GGTCTTACCGGAAGCGGACATCCAACCAGGCCGAAAAGCTCAAATTTCAACAGCAGCTAACAGCCAGAGGCAGTCGCCCCCAGCCCCCTCAATATCGGTACTTTCGTTATTGCGGCTTCAGTCGCACTTCACGAGCAAATACGGTCCCGAGGAATTGCGTATCTGCGGTTGTTTTCAAGGATTGAAGTCGTTCCTGAAATTCCGGCATATCAATTGTTTCGGCGTCAATCGCTGCCCAGTCTTCCCAAAAAGTATCGTAGGAAGCCATGTTCGGGAAGATTTCTATGACCATGATGTTCCAGTCATCCGGATTGGATGACCATTTTGTCAGCACTTTATAGTCGACCAAAACCCCTTTTTGCACGGCTAGCTTCAACTGGTGCTCCCAGGCTGTAGCAATATTCTTCAAGTGCAATTCGGTTTTCCCCGGTGCCGTTCGAAACGTCATCATCTGCCATACCGGACCTTCCTCATATGTCTCCAAGGCCAGTCGCGCTGTTTGGCTGTATGCGGGTTGGTGTAAGGCAAGCAAGGCGAGTACTAGTGGAAGGGCAATTAATGTCTTCTCAAATCCTCGTTTCATGGATAGGTACCTCATGGTTTCGTTACAAGGAGTATTGCAAGATATCACTGCACGTCGAAGCTTTGCCCGGTAATTCCCTTGCTATCTGGTCCCAGCAGGTACACGTAGGTCGGCATGATGTCTTCCGGTGTCTTCAGCTTGTCGCGGTCCTCGGCCGGGTAGGCGGCAAGGCGCATCTTGGTGCGTATCGGTCCGGGATTGATGCAGTTGATCTTTAACGGCGTGTGCTTGTTTTCGTCGGCGAGGATCTGCGACAGGGATTCGGTGCCGAACTTTGACACGGAGTAGGCGCCCCAGAATGCCTTGCCGATACGTCCGACGCCGCTGGTTGTGAAGATGATGGATGGGTCTTCGGATTGGCGCATGATTGGCAGCAAGGCCTGCGTCAGCACGAAAGGGACGGTGAGATTGACGTGCATGACCTGGTGCCATTCCGCGATGTCGTATTGTTCGATGGAGAGCCGCTGTCCGAGGATGCTTGCGTTGTGGACGAGACCATCGAGGCGTCCATATTCCTTTTCTATCTGGTCGACGAGATCTGAATATGCGCCCGCTTCGGCTGTTGCGAAGTCGATTACGGCGATCGAAGGGCGCGCTGCGCCTTCGATCGCTGTTATCTCGTCGTAAACGGATTCGAGTTTCTTCTGATTGCGTCCGTGCAACAGGACTTGGGCGCCGAGACTCGCGCAATGCACGGCAAGTACCTTGCCGATGCCATCGCTCGCGCCGGTGATCAGGATGATCCGGTCTCTGAGGATGTCGTCGGGGTAGTCGTAGGAGATTGGTTCGGTAATCAAGCTTGTATTCCATGCATAAGGCGATCGCGGCTTAAGCCGCTCCCACAGATTCGGATTGCTCCCACAGTTTCTTTATTGTTTATTGCAGCAGTTTGTCGTCTTTGTCGTCATCGCTGCCGGGTTCGACTAGCTGTCTCGGCAACGATTCGAGCGGCTCTGCCTGCTCGAGTTCTTTCTTCGGGCGGATGCCGAGTTCGACGAATTTGCGTGCGC
>JBFFKF010000086.1:0-2074 GCA_041555515.1 Woeseiaceae bacterium | reverse complement strand
TGAACGCGCGCCGCGGTTCAACCAGATCACCCATCAAGGTAGTGAATATCTCGTCTGCGGCGATGACGTCCTCGATCTGCGTCCGCAACAAACGACGTGTACCAGGATCCATCGTCGTCTCCCAGAGTTGGGTCGGATTCATTTCTCCCAAGCCCTTGTAACGCTGGACGGATATGCCTTTCTTTACTTCTTCCAGCAGCCAGTCGAGCGCTTGCTTGAAGTCATTGATCGCCCGTTCGCGTTCCTTACGCTTTACAACAGCTCCTGCGGTCAACAATCCCTGTAGTACTTCGGCCGTCTGGCGTATTTGCGCGTAGTCTCCACTTTCGAGAAACTCGACATCAAGGTACGTCAGACGCAGGTTGCCGTGATGTTTGCGTTTGATCAACAGAAAGTATGCTTCGTTCTTCTGATCAAATTGCGGCTCAATTTCAAGTTCTTCATTCGCACAGGCTTCAGCTAGTCGCTGCGCCGATGCTAGGGCACTTGCCTCATCCTCGAGACTGATTTGTGGGTCCTTGAGCAACGCATTGAGAACCGCCTGATCGATGCGCCTGCCAACCCTGTCGATAACCGCCTCCGCAAGAATATAGGAACGCGCGACCTGATCCAGAGTGTCGACGGTAAGCGCTGGACGATTTTCGCCAGGAATAAGTTCCGCTTCCCTAAGCGCGAGCTTTAGCAGGTATTCCTTGAGTTCGTGATCGTCTTTGAGATATCGCTCGTCCTTGCCTTGCTTAACCTTGTACAAAGGCGGTTGCGCAATGAATACGTGACCACGCTCGATGAGTTCCGGCATTTGACGGTAGAAGAAAGTCAAAAGCAAAGTTCGTATATGTGAACCGTCAACATCAGCGTCGGTCATGATGATAATACGGTGATATCGAAGATTCTCCGGCTTGTACTCTTCCTTGCCAATGCCGGTACCGAGGGCGGTAATCAAGGCCGCAATTTCCTGCGAAGAAACCAGCTTTTCAAAACGCGCCCGTTCGACATTCAGGATCTTTCCCTTGAGCGGCAAGATCGCCTGGAACTTGCGATCTCGTCCCTGTTTTGCGGACCCTCCTGCCGAATCACCCTCGACCAGGTAAAGCTCGCACAACGCCGGATTCTTTTCCTGGCAGTCAGCAAGCTTTCCAGGCAATCCGAAACCATCAAGAACGCCTTTGCGCCGCGTCATCTCGCGCGCCTTTCGTGCAGCTTCTCGTGCGCGGGCAGCGTCTATGATTTTCCCGACGATGATTTTTGCGTCGTTCGGTTTTTCCAGCAACCATGCTGAAAGTTCCTGGCTAACCGCGTCTTCCACGACGGGCCTGACTTCCGAGGACACCAGTTTTTCCTTGGTCTGCGAGGAAAACTTTGGATCGGGCAATTTCACCGAAAGCACACAGGTCAAGCCTTCGCGCATATCGTCGCCACTGGTTTCGACCCTGGCCTTTTTCGCCAGCTCATTTGCCTCAATGTACTGGTTAAGGGTTCGCGTCATTGCAGAGCGCAACGCAGTGAGATGGGTACCACCGTCTCGTTGCGGAATGTTATTTGTAAAACACAACACCTGTTCCTGGTATGAGTCGTTCCACTGCATCGCTATCTCAACTGCGATCTCGTTGGAATTGAAAACAGCGTGAAAGATATTTGGATGCAAGACAGTCTTCGACCGATTGATGTACTCGACGAATCCTTTTACGCCTCCTTCAAACTGAAATACCTCTTCTTTTCCCGATATCTGGTCCTGCAGGTCAATGCGAACGCCGTTGTTAAGAAAGGACAGTTCACGTAGGCGTTTCGCAAGAATATCGTAATGAAACTCGAGGTTCTCGAACACATCAGTGCTTGGTAGAAAGTGAATCTCGGTTCCGCGCCGTTCTGTGTTGCCAGTGATCGCTAGTGGAGCGACCGGTATACCATCGCGAAATTCGATTGAGTGAACCTTTCCGTCTCTCCGAATCGTCAATTTCAACCATTCGGAAAGTGCATTGACCACGGACACGCCAACACCGTGCAAACCACCGGAAATCTTGTACGAATTACTGTCGAACTTGCCCCCTGCGTGCAGCACCGTCATGACGATCTC
>JBFFKF010000085.1:0-4242 GCA_041555515.1 Woeseiaceae bacterium | reverse complement strand
TCAGAAGAGTATGGATTCGGCCGCTTCCCGAACGTGCTGACGTCCATACAGTTCGAGCGCCTGCTCAGTGCGTCCGGACCCACGGCGGGGCATATCATGCGTCCATCGGATCAGTCGCGGCCGAAAAAGATCGCATTTCTGCAGTGCGTCGGTTCACGCGATACGCAGCACGATTATTGCTCGGCGGTCTGCTGCATGTATGCCGCAAAACAGGCTTATATGACGCTGGAACAGGACCCGGATGCAGAGATTCGCATTTTCATGATGGATATGCGCGCCTTCAGCAAGAATTACGAAAGCTATTACCAGCGGGCGAAAGAACGCAAGGGAATAGAGTACACGCGCTGCCGGATTTCCTCGGTCAAGGAAAACCCGGAAAACAAGAACCTTATTATAAAGTATGCCGAACGTGCCGCGGTGCCCGCGGGACTTGACGCAAGCGAAGCGGTGGGCGCAGCGATCCAGGAGGAAGAGTTCGATGTTGTGGTGTTGTCCGTCGGCATGGAAATCGCGCCGGACGTTCGCCAACTTGCCGAGAAACTGGACATCGCTACGGACAGCAACGGCTTCTGCCGAACCGAGCAATACAATCCGCTGCAGACCAGCCGCGCCGGCATCTATGCGATAGGGCCGTTTCGGGAACCGAAAGACATCACGGATTCCATCGTCGAGGCCAGTGGCGGCGCCGCCGTCGCCGGGGCGTTTCTTGCGGCGTCGCGCAATGCGGAAACGAAAACGGCCGTTTATCCGGACGAAGATGACGTGCGTGGCGAGGAACCGAAGATCGCCGTATTCGTCTGCCACTGCGGAAAAAACATCAGCAAGAACGTCGACGTCAAGGCGGTCAAGGAGTATGCGCAGAATCTGCCGCACGTCGTGCATACGGAGCAGACGGTTTATGCCTGTTCCCAGGACAGCATCCGGCACATCACGGAAAAAGTAAAAGAGATCGGTGCAAACCGGCTCGTCGTTGCAAGTTGCTCGCCGTTGACTCATGGCCCGTTGTTCGAAGACAGCATGCGAAACGCCGGCCTGAATCCTTACCTGTTCGACATGGCCAATATTCGCAACCATTGTTCCTGGGTACATTCCCACGATCGGCAAAAGGCCACCGAAAAGGCGCAGGACCTGGTGCGAATGTCAGCTGCGCGTACGAGCAAGCTGGATCCGTTGACGACCGAGGAAATGCCGATGAGCAAGACGGCCCTGATCATCGGTGGCGGCGTCAGCGGCATGACATCCGCACTGGTGCTGGCGAACCAGGGATTCCCGGTAGTGCTGATCGAGAAGAGCGACAGGCTGGGCGGCAATCTTCGCCATGTTCATTTCGGCCTCGAGGAATGGGGCGTGGGCGGCGGCCTTCCCGCCCGGAACGATTCCGACCCGAGGTCCCCGCAAGCCTACCTGGCCGATCTGATCACCACGGTGGATAAACACCCGCTTATTACGGTTCACCTCGAAACAGAGCTGGCCAGCACCAAGGGCTTCATGGGCAACTTTAGCTCGACACTCGAATCCGTTGGTGAACGTCAACCGGAGAGCAGCCGCACACAGATAAGTCATGGAGCCGCGATTCTGGCTACTGGTGGCACCGAATACCGCGGCGATGAATATGCTTACGGGACCAGCAACAACATCGTCACCGGACTCGAATTCGAGCAGCTGCTCGCCCGGCACGCCAAGCGCGAGTTGCAGGACGGGGATCCGGCGTTACCAAACTCGCTCGCTATGATTCTCTGTGTAGGACCCGCCGACAAATACTGTGCCCGCATCTGCTGCACGACAGCGCTGAAAAATGCCCTGGTGCTCAAGAAGCTGAACCCGTCGGCGCAAATTACGGTGATCTACAAGGACATCCGCACCTACGGCTTCAAAGAACGCCTTTATACACAGGCACGGGAGAGCGGCGTGCTGTTTGTGCAGTACGACGATGCGTATCAACCTGAAGTCACGGTCGATCACGATAGCTCTGATGTGCGCGTGAAAATGTGGGACTCGATCCTCGGCAAAGAGATAACGCTGAGCCCGGACATGCTGATGCTCAGCAACCCGATGGTTCCATCACAGGCGGCGCAGGAACTGAGCGACCGGCTGAAAGTGCAGCTGGATGTGAACGGCTTCTTTCTCGAAGCTCACGTCAAATTACGCCCGGTCGACTTCGCGTCCGAAGGGATATTCATGGCGGGGATCGGCCATTATCCGAAATTGCTGGATGAATCGATCGTTCATTCGCAGGCCGCGGCAGCCAGGGCTGCGGCGCTGTTATCGCATGACACGATCACTACGGGTGGCAAAGTCGCCGTAGTCGATCAATCGATCTGTGTCGGCTGCCTTACCTGCGTGCGCAGCTGCGCTTACGCGGCACCGCGAATCGATCAGGAACTCATGGGAGTCGGTGATATTTCAGGTGCCGCAAGAATCGAGGCGGCGCTCTGTCAGGGCTGCGGCATCTGTGCCGCGCTATGTCCGGCAGGGGCGATCGATATGCTGCATTCCACTAATGAACAGATGCTGGCGAACCTGGATGCCTTGTTTGTAAGCACCGAAGTCGAAACTGCTGAAGCCTGATTGACCGAGCATGCATACATGAAAAACACATCCGAACATGACCCGCAGATCGTCGCTTTCTGTTGCATGCATTGTGCTTACGCGGCGGCGGACCTGGCCGGTAGTTCCAGGCTCGAGTATCCGACGGCGCTGAAGATCGTCGCGGTACCCTGCACCGGGCGAACGGACGCGGGGCACATATTGAAAACCTTTGAGGACGGTGCGGACGGGGTGCTCGTTGCAGGTTGCCTGCCCGGCCGCTGCCACTTCGTTAACGGAAACCTCTATGCCAGTAAGCGCGTCGACTATATCGGCGATCTGCTCGAGCAGATCGGCCTGCAACGCGAGCGAGTTCGAATGATCAATGTCTCGGCCGGCATGGGTGCCCGATTTGCCGAGCTGGCCGGCGAGTTTGCCGAAACCATCAAGCAATTGGGCGCAACCGGCTTACGCAAGAGACAGCGGGTAAACCGGACTCGTGCAGTCGTGGAGGAGCCTGTGCCGGTTGCAGAGCCGCAGCTGGCCGAAGACGAACATGTTATTCACTGGGCAGACCCGAATACGCTGGGTCGCACATAAACCGAGGCAGGAAAAATGATTGTTGCCGATCAGAAACCAGTTGCAGAAATTAAGGAAATGCTGCGGGGCAAACAGAAGGTGCTGGCGGTGGGCTGCGGTACCTGCGTGGCCGTTTGCTTCGCCGGAGGCCAACGAGAAGTAGGCACGCTCAGCGCGGCGGTACGAATGGCCACCGAACTGGCGGGAGAACCCGTTGCAATAGATGAGACTGTTGTGCAGCGACAGTGCGAGGCAGAGTACATCGAACACCTGGGTGATCGGCTAAATGAGTACGACGCGGTCCTGTCTCTGGGCTGTGGCGTTGGCGTGCAATCTCTCGCGGACAGGTTTCCCGGGATGAGGGTCTTGCCGGGGTTGAATACCAAATTCATGGGCGGCCCCACCGAGCAAGGCGTCTGGGTCGAGCGCTGTCAAGGTTGCGGCAACTGCCTGCTTGATTACACCGGGGGCATCTGTCCGATCAGTCGCTGCCCGAAACAGTTGATGAACGGCCCCTGTGGTGGCACCGATGACGGCGGGTGGTGCGAGGTTGATCGCAGCATTCCCTGTGCCTGGTACAAGATCTGGGAACGCATGGACAAGCTGGCGATTCAAGAGGAACTCATGGAAATCCGACCGCCGAAAGATTGGTCCACGAGCCGCGACGGCGGGATGAGAAGAGTCGTTCGTAAAGACCTGCAAAAGCCGGTCTTGGAAGAAGACGAAAATTGCTCGAAATTGCAAAGATGATGACTCGACCACTGGCGCAAAATAAGGCCGCAATGAATTCAGAAGTCAAATCCGGCAGCAACCTGGAGCGGGTACTGGCCGCCGGAGCGTTTGCAGTCACCGCCGAGATCGGTCCACCGAAGAATTTCGACGCCGAAACAGTCCGAAACAAGGTTTCCCTGCTAAAGGGTTATGTGGACGCCGCCAACATTACCGACAATCAGACCGGTATCGTACGCATGAGCAGCATCGGCACCGGCATCCTTGTACTGCAGGAAGGGCTCGAGCCCGTCATCCAGGTCACCTGCCGGGACCGTAACCGTCTGGCAATGCAGAGTGACATTCTGGGCGCCGCCGCACACGGCATAAAGAACGTGTTGTGTCTGTCCGGGGATCATCAATCGTTCG
>JBFFKF010000084.1:0-5233 GCA_041555515.1 Woeseiaceae bacterium | reverse complement strand
CCACCAAATCTGGTGGAGGGGGTAGGATTCGAACCTACGTAGGCTTAGCCAGCAGATTTACAGTCTGCCCTCGTTGACCGCTTGAGTACCCCTCCGCGGACACAAGCCGGCTATTGTCTAACCCTGCCGCGAGGCTGTCAACACATAAACTACTGTTTTTTGGTCGCGCGAATACCGTCGAAACCCTTACAGAGCAAAGACTTCAGCTGGATTCCTCCAGTTTGACCGCCCAGTGCCACGGCTCGTAGACATAGCCGAAGCGATTACCCCTCGGATAGCTCATCGAGAAGCCGAAAGCCGCGGCATTTTTGCCAAGCCAGGCAAACGCCTCCGACGCTTCGAATTCCTCAGTCAACGGCCTGCTGCCCGGGGTCGCAATATCGACCGAGCGGCCTGTGTGGTGCTCGCTGTATCCCGGTGCGGCATTGACCGCGAGGATCTCCTCGATGGTCTGGCCCGCGTCGAGCTTGTTGCGGATCAGGGTCGCCTGGTACTCGAAACTCCGAAAGCCGGACACGATCAGCAGCCTTATGCCGCCGCCAGCCGCTGCCTCGACCATCTGCTGCCAGCGTGCCGCGGCGTCCGGTGTCAGTCTCTGCATGCGGCCTACCAGGTTCGGCCCGACTTCGATCAGCTCTGTCGCCTCGGCGTAATAGGGCAGGCCTCGATCCTCAGCGTAGTCGGCCGGAATGCCCAGTTCCTCGTGCAGCTTTCGATGCTTTTCGCTCAACATCTGCCCAAGCGGTAAGCAAAAACAGCCGCGATTGTCCCACAACAGAGTCATTCGGCAAACGCCGGCTTGCGGTTTACCGGCTGTGCCCGGCGCCCGCTGCCGATTACAATGCCCCACCGCCAGGCAATCGGGCTGCAGCATGTCACGTGACAGGATATTTGCCGACAGATCAGCAAGCACCGGGTCCTTCGAGTTCAACGATGCTGTCGCGGATGTGTTTCCCGATATGCTCAGGCGCTCGGTCCCCGGCTACGCGGCAACCATCGATGCGATCGGCACGCTCGCGCGCCGTTATGCGCGATCCGGCACCCGCTGTTATGACCTCGGCTGCTCTCTCGGCGCGGCGACACTGGCAATGCGCCATAATATTAGCGCTGCGGACTGTGAAATCATCGCCGTTGACCTGGCGCCGGCGATGATCCGGCGCTGCCGCGATCTCGTCTCAGCCGACGACGGCGAGGTTGATGTCTCGGTAATCGAGGGTGACGTTTGCGATATCGATATCGAGCGGGCCTCGATGGTCGTCATGAATTACACACTGCAATTCCTGTCACTCGAGCAACGAGACGCGTTGATCTGCAAGATCCACGACGGCCTGGTCAACGGCGGCATTTTCATACTTTCGGAGAAAGTCATCGACGAAGATCCCGAGGTGGAGCAATTACTGATCGAGATGCATCATGAATTCAAGCGGCAGAACGCATACAGCGATCTGGAAATCAGCCGCAAGCGCACTGCACTGGAAAACGTCCTGATTCCTGAGACCGTGTCGGCACACATGGCGCGGCTGCAAAACGCAGGTTTTCTGCACGCCGGCATCTGGCTCAGACATTTCAATTTCGTATCGATCGTTGCAGCCAGGTAGCGGTGTCCGAGTACCAGTATCTGTTGCGGCGACTGGAGGCATCTGGACTGGATGCCTGGCGCGCGCCGCTCGAGCCACTCCTGCGCGAGCGCTTCGCGGAGAATGCCCACGGTGACATCGCCAAGTGGCGCGCCGCACTGGATGCCTTACCCGCGATACATGGCGCAAACGTCAGGCTCGATGCCGCGGCCGTATCGGTCGACAGCCCGTCGCTCGACGCGAAACAAAGAGATGCTATCCGCGATTCCTTGTTGCAACTCAGGCCGTGGCGCAAAGGGCCGTTCCGGGTTCACGGTGTCGACGTCGATTCCGAATGGCGCTCGGATTTGAAATGGCATCGCCTTGCAAACGAGATTGAATCGCTCGTTGGCCGACGCGTGCTCGACGTCGGCTGCGGCAACGGTTATTACGCCTTTCGCATGCTCGGTGCCGGCGCCCGTTTCGTTATCGGCATCGATCCGATGCTGCTGTTCGTCTTCCAGTTTCTCGCGCTGAACCATTTCTTTGCGGTACCCGGTATCCAGGTGCTGCCGCTGCGTCTGCACGAATTGCCCGGGCCGATGAAATTTTTTGATACGACATTTTCGATGGGTGTGCTTTACCACCAGCGCGAGCCGCTCGACCACCTGTCACAACTCCGCGAGACCTTGCGCCCCGGGGGCGAACTGGTATTGGAGACCCTCATATTTCCGGGCGACGATCCGTCGGTGTATCAGCCCGAAGCGCGTTATGCCCGGATGCGCAACGTGTGGCATTTGCCGACCGCGACCGCGCTCGAAGAGTGGCTACGAGAGACCGGTTTCCGTGATGCCAGGCTTATCGATGTCACGACGACGACTGTTGATGAGCAACGCAGTACTGAATGGATGCCGTTCGAATCTCTGCAAGAGGCACTTGATCCCAACGATCCAAGCCGCACCGTCGAAGGCCTGCCGGCGCCCGCACGGGCACTCGTCACCTGCAAATCAGCATAGCTGCAAGAGATGCTTACAGGCGTACTTGACTGCGGACGTGCTGATTCTTAAATTTCAGATTAAACAGAAATGAGAGAAACCCAATGAAATTGTCACCAGCCGTGGAAAAATATGTGCTGCATTGGGGTGAGATGGGCACCCGCTGGGGCACCAACCGGACCGTTGCCCAGATACAGGCTCTCCTCTATTTATCCCCACGCCCGCTGCGTGCAGATGAAATCGTCGATTTGCTATCCGTGGCCCGGTCCAACGTCAGTACCAGCATCCGCGAACTCCAGAGCTACGGTCTCGTCAAGATGACGCACATGCTTGGCGATCGCCGCGACTACTTCGAATCGCTGAGCGACGTCTGGGAACTGTTTCGCGTGATCATGGAGCAACGCAAGCAGCGCGAGCTAAATCCTACTTTGTCAATGCTTCGCACTTGTGCGATCGAAGTTGCCGATGAAGAGGAAACCGACGAAATCACCAAACAGAGAATTCGCAACATGCTTCAATTCGTCGAAACGACGAGTGACTGGTATGAACAAATTCAGGAAATACCGACATCCACGTTGCAAAAAATCATGAAGCTGGGCGCAAAGATCACGGGCATCGTGGAGAAGTAAATTGCGGCAATTACAGATAAACGAAAAAAGCCGCCCAGAAACCTGGGCGGCCACTAAGCAGAAGGTGTATCAGGCCCGGTATTACCCTCGTTGAATTACCCAAACGTCTTGTTCGTCAATACCTCAACCAGCCATACCATCAATGCCCGCGCACTGCATTTCGGATGTCGCGTACCCGCGCTGTCCAGGCGGACGGGCCTGCGTCAGTCTGAGCAACGTGATGAGAGGTATCACGAAGAGCTCAATTCCGAAATTTTGCTTCCGGCATGGCAGCCACGCCGGCATCGCCTCAATAGCACCTCATCTCCGTGCGTACCGATGTGGTACGCGAGAATGCTACTACATCTTGTATCTAATCGCGAATAATCTACAACATGTCGTAGTTTGGCGACACTTTAGATAGCAGAAGGACCGAACACCATGCATGACAGTTATCCGCTCAGCAAGACAAACAAGGTTCGACAGATAGCCGAATTGGCGCATTACGACCGGGATACCGTGCACCGCGTTCTCGACGCCGGCCTGGTTGCGCATGCCGCGTTCGTGCAGGACGGGGCGCCAGTTGTGGTCCCGATGATTTATGGCCGCGATGGCGACACCGTCTACCTGCATGGCGCGCGCAAAGCACGGGTCATTCGGATGCTGGAACAATCCGACACGGCGTGCCTCAACGTTACGCTGCTGGATGGCATCGTGCTGGCGCGTTCCGCATTCAACTCGTCAATGGAATACCGGTCGGCCACGGTGTTCGGCACGCCGCGGCTGGTGGACGACCCGGCAGACAAACTGCGTGCCCTGCGTATCATCAGTGAACACACGATGCCCGGGCGCTGGGATGAACTTCGCGACTCGCACGACCGCGAAATCAAGATGACCGGTGTCATCGCACTCGAGATAGAGACCGGGTCGGCAAAGATCTCGAACCAGGGCGTCGACGATGAAGAAGAAGACTATGAAATTCCGGTCTGGGCGGGCGTGCTGCCGATAACCTTATCGATCGGCTCGCTAATCGACGACGAGCGCCTGTTACCGGGTGTCGCGCCGTCCGACGCAGTCAAGGCGATGCAGAATCGAACGATCTAGTTTTGCGCGATGTTTACGGGCGGCAAGTGCCCGCATTTGACCCACAGGACACTGTCGCTCTGCGCTTTGATCTCGGCCGACTGATTCGCGGGCAGCCGCAACCAGGATTCGGCTGGCAAGTCGGTATCGCGATACCGCACGGAACCACTGACCAGGAAGATCTCGGTTCCGCCAGGATTCCCCGCAATCGAATGATTACGCTTAGCTGCAATGCGAAGCATTAAAACCTGCTCGCTGCCGAAGTTGTGCAACGGCAGTGAATCCGCGCTTTCGCCCGATTGCCACAAGCCGGCATCGCGCGTATCGATGACGACTCGCGTAAGGTCCTGTGGATCGAATTGCCGCAGCTTGACGAGGATGCGGCAACCGTCCTTACTGTATGGAGAGTGGCTGCTTCCGGGCGGATTCCTCACGTAGACACCGGTCGGGTAATCACCTTGATCGTCGGAAAAAATGCCTTCGAGTACGAGAAATTCCTCACCCTTCGCGTGCTCGTGGCGACTGAACGAACTGCCTGCGGCGTAGCGCACGATGCTGGTCGCACGTGCGACTTCGTCGCCGATCCGATCGAGCATGATCCGGTCAACGCCGGCTTCGGGCGATGATATCCACTTGGCCACTGAACGATTGACCATCGCGGCTTGGGAAAAATCAGCATTAATACGCATCGTTCTTGTTCACAAGATCAAGGGGGTCTTGCAGTGTCCAGCTCGGTCACGCGCCGATAAAAAGAGGGGCGCTCTCAGGCGCCCCGATCTGTATTTGAACTCCGCGATTATATCAAACGTTTACCCATACCCTTCGATTCGTCCTTCGATGATCAAAGGTCAAACAAATGCCGGAACACAACCTGAAATTGCCGGCCAAAGGGGTCGTGAGTTCTCGCCTCAAAATTCAGTTCCTGGTCCGCAAATGGCGGATCTTCATCGGCGATATTGGTCACGTTCAATGCCAGTGTCGTATTGTCGTT
>JBFFKF010000083.1:0-5315 GCA_041555515.1 Woeseiaceae bacterium | reverse complement strand
GATCCCGCATTTCGAGAAAATGCTGTATGACAACGGCCCGTTGCTTGCACTTTATGCACAGGCATACCTCGCAACGGGGGACGATTTGTACGGCCGCATTGCCAACGAAACGGCCGACTGGATGATCTCGGACATGCAGTCGCCGTCGGGCGGCTTTTACTCGACCCGGGACGCGGATTCCGAAGGCGAAGAAGGACGCTATTACGTCTGGAAACCCGAACAGGTACAGGACCTGCTAAGCGCTGATCAATACGAAATATTTGCGCGACATTTCGGCCTCGACCAGGAGGCAAATTTCGAAGGGAGCTGGCATCTCACCGTGCGTGAAACGCAAAAGGCCATTGCAGACGATCGCGGGATGACGCTTGCTGCGGTAGCTGAACGCGTCAATTCCGCAAGAGCGGTACTGCTCGAGGCACGGAGCAGGCGGGTACCGCCCGGGCGAGACGAGAAACAGCTGACGTCGTGGAACGCGCTGGCGATTCGCGGGCTGGCGATCGCCGGACTGGCGTTACAGCGAGACGAACTGATCGACGCCGCGGGAAGATCAGCAGACTTCATTCGGGAAAACATGCTCGTCGACGGCCGTCTTCTCGCGAGCTTCAAGGATGACCGGGCGAGATTTCCTGCCTACCTCGATGACCACGCCTTTCTGCTCGATGCGCTGCTCGAGTTACTGCAGGCCGAGTGGAGCAATCGCCATATCGCTTTCGCCATCGAGCTCGCCGATCTGTTGCTCGAACATTTTTATGACGCGGAAACAGGCGGCTTTTTCTTTACAGCCGACGATCACGAAACACTGATGCACCGTCCCAAACCGCTGGCAGATGAAGCGGTACCGTCAGGAAACGGCATCGCAGCGTTCGCGCTGCAACGGCTCGGTTTTCTGCTGGGCGATACACGTTATCTCGACGCGGCCGAGAATACGTTGCGCAATGCCTGGCGTGCCATGGATGAATACCCGCACGGCCACGTATCGTTGCTGAATGCGCTCGAGGAATATATCGAGCACCCCGAGATCATCATTCTTCGCGGTGATGATCAAGAAATGAGCCGCTGGCGCGAAAGTGCGGCACGTATTTATTCACCGCGACGGCTGCTGTTCGCCATCGGTGCCGATGTCGAGGGATTGCCGGGGAACCTCGCCGATCGCGGGCCGGTGAAAAACGAAACCGTCGCTTATCGATGTGTCGGCACCGTGTGCTCATTACCGATCACGAGCTGGGAGGCGCTGGCCGCCGAATTGAGCGAAACGCGGCAAACGAACTAACATGAATGACAGATTCAGGACATCACGGCGTGAGTTCCTTGCCTGGGGTATCGCCGTTACCTCGGGCGTTGCCGGCTGCGGCCGCATGGAAGACAGTTCGGGTACGACCATGACAACACCTTTGACAGACCTGTCGGCAGTGGATGCTGTCGCCGCCATGCGGCGAGGCGACATCAGGGCGGAAGACTATGCGGCAGCGTTACTGGAACGATGCGCAGCAGGCAGCCACCTGAACGCGTTCATCAGTCTCGAGCCGGAACGCGTGCTCGAAGCGGCAGCGGCCGCCGACTCGGCGCGCGCATCGGGCGCCGCGCCGGGCCCGCTGCACGGCTTGCCGATCCCGGTCAAGGACAGCGTCAACACCAAGGATTACCCAACGACCGGCGGAACGATGGCGCTAAAGGATTTCTATCCTGTAGCCGATGCCCCCCTGGTACAAATGCTCAAGGATGCCGGCGCAATTGTCCTCGGCAAGACCAATATTCACGAATTGTCTTTCGGCTGGACCAGTAACAACCAGGCGTTCGGTCCGGTCCGCAATCCGTACGACACGTCGCGCATACCGGGCGGTAGCAGCGGCGGCACTGCGACGGCCGTCGCCGCCCGCATGGCGCCGCTCGGAATTGCGGAAGACACGCAGGGCTCGATTCGCGTCCCTGCCGCACTGTGTGGCATCTATGGGTTTCGGCCGACCCAGAACCGCTATCCGAACCAGGGCGTTATTCCGATAACGCCGCTGTTCGACCAGGTCGGGCCGCAGGCGCGATACGTCGCCGATCTCGCGCTGTTCGACCAGGTCATGACTGGCGATGCAATCGTCGACACACCGGCGAGTCTGGAAGGGCTCCGACTCGGCATTCCGCGCCGGTACTTCTACGAAATGCTCGACACCGAGGTGCAGCAAATCACGGATGAGGCCTTGCGGAAGCTCGCGGATGCGGGCGCGGTACTGGTCGAGGCGGATGTGCCGGGTCTCGCGAGGCTAATTTCCCTGACGACAGACCCGGTACAGAGCTATCACGTCAAACCGATGCTCAGCAAATACCTGGATGACTTCGACACGGGAATCACATTCGATGAATTGATCAATCAGATAAGTCCGGACATCAAGTCAGCTTTCGACCTGTCCGTGCTTGGCGGGGCACAAACGCCGACCGCAGAACAATTCGAGGCCGCCAGGGACGTCCACCTGCCGCAGCTGCGGCAGACGTTGCGGAGTTATTTTCAGGACAACGATCTCGCCGCGATGATCTTTCCGACCACGCAGATTGCCGCGCCGCCGATCGGGGACGATTTGGAAACGACATTGAACGGCATGACCGTTTCCTTTTTTCCAGTGATCAGCCGCAACATCTCACCGGGCAGCACCGGCGGCCTTCCCTGCATCGTCATTCCGGCCGGCCTCAACAGCGCGGGACTACCCGTTTCCCTGGAACTCGACGGCCCTGCGGCAAGCGATCGTGAGCTCCTCGGCATCGGGCTGGCGATCGAGAATGCATTGGGGCATTTGGCGCCGCCTGAAATCTAAGCGTTTCCGCACAATCCCTTATTGCCAGGCAAGCACACACGGCAATAATAGGCGCATGCTGAGCGGAACATTTCAGGCAGTTGTCCTGGCATTCGGCGTTGCTGTATGTGCGCTTTCCGTTTGGGGCATGCTGGCACCCGACAAGATGATGAAGATGGTGTACGGTGCCGTACACCAGGATTGGGGTATTCACCTCGCCATTGTGCTGCGACTCGTCCTGGGTGCGGCTCTGCTTATAGCTGCCCCGGAATCCAGGTTTCCCTTGATCTTCGAGATACTCGGCTGGGTCGCTATTATCGCGGCAGTCGGCCTCGTCTTTATGGGCCGCGAACGCCTGCGCAAATTGGTCGCATGGTTCGATAGAATGCCGCACCCCATGATCAGGATCTGTCTGTTCGGCGGTATTGTCTTCGGCGCGTTTCTCGTTTACGGCATCGTGTAGTGCAGAACTGATTCGTCTGGTACAAACCCTATAACTAGCGTTCAGATATCCGGCGAGCACATGATCCGGCATTCCAAAAAACCCGGCGTGTTAATAATCACCTGCCTCCTCCTTGGCTGCGGTGTCACTGACACCATAGACACGTCGGGTGCGTCGAAGTCGAACACCGCGCTGATACTCGGCTCATCGCGCGGCACGGCGCTCTTCAGCCCCAGGCCCGTGGTCATCAAGTCAGTCGATGGAAAGCCGGTCAATTTCGCAGCTGACGGTATCAGGGTGTCGCCCGGGATCCACCAGCTTGTAGTCACCTGCTATCAAAGTCTTTTCGCAAGAAATACGCACGAACTCACTGTTTCGGTTGAGGCGGGTGCCACTTACACGCTGAGTTCGCAAATCAGTCCGAATAAAATCAGCGACGGCAGCGCCGAATGCCAGGCAGAAATATCGAGGACAGACAGGAACAAGGAATAGCCGGGCGGATGCGGCGGCCTGGCGAGGCCTTGCCCTTTTCCGGTGCAGCAGCGTTGTATCGACGAAGATTCCCGACTCCGTCTGGCGTCTGCCCGCGGGTGGTCGCGGCCCGTGCCGACATGCCGGGACCAGGAAAACCACGACCGTGCGACATCACATTCTGCGTCTTGATTTCGGTCACATTATGCGCAGTGAAGCCGTTTGCGCGCGCCGACGAACGGTCGATTTTGGCCGACGAACGGTAATTATCCGACGAATGGTTGTTTTTAGCCGACGAACAGCAGAATTTTTAATGCTCGAATGGTTCAAAATAGATACGCATAAGTGATTGATTATCGGGACAAGACAATGGAAGGACCGAAAACACAGAAAGCACCGATCGCGGGCAAAGCGCCGGCGGAGCTGCAGACCGAACTCTGGAACAAGGTACGCGTGCTGGACTCCGAGATGGACGAGTTGTCCATCGACGATTTTGCTGGAGACACCGATCCGTACAACAGTACGGGCTCGCACGTCATTCTCGAGCTGAAGAAGTATTCGAAAGACGAATAATTCCTAATTCAGCAGTTATTTTTTCGCTGGTCAGAGGCGAGTGGTATTGACCGGCCCCATCCCGATAATTTGTACCACCACGGGTTCGCCATCGCAGGACCCGTCGTAATGCACGGCCCCTTTCGGGTGCATCACGAACGCGCCCTCCGCCATTGGTACCGTCTCGCCGCATTCACCTGAAGCGCCTCGCCCGAATCCCCACACGCCCGAAATCACGGTGATGAACCGGTCCTGGTCGTGATAGTGCGGCGGCGAGGTGACATTCGGACCGAACTCGATGCGCATCACGTAGATACCCGCTTCGTTCGGATTACCGACCAGTACCTTCGATCGCACATTGAAGTCTCCGGGACCCCTCTCCAGCGCGACCTCGTCTTTTTGCAGAAATATGAATCCAGGATCTGCATCCTGTGCAATCACGCCCATGGCGGCAAGCAGGGCCGCGATACAGGCGCTCGCCACGATTCGCATGTTCATTTGAGTCTCTCTTCGAATGATTCGTGGTTGATCTCGATCGAGAAACAACTATAGCCCTGCGAGGGGCTCAAGACTACGAGAGACGTGAGCTGATTCCTTATGCACGGTGGACCCGCAAGCCGCGTCGCCCCACACGGGAGCAGCCGCGAGCATCATCAGGAAGATGCTCAGGATTATGCACTGGCGCAGTACCGTCGCCTTGATTCTTTGTTCGGCGTGCTTCATGTCTATTAGATGCACGATCGGTCCAGATAGTTTCGTGAAAGTGTAAAACGCTCCGGGATTCGGAAAATCGGGCCGCAATAGCCGAGACTGCGGCCTGCGAAGCCGCGTTTGACCAGGATCAAAAGAAAAAGACTTGCCGCCGTGCCGTGGCCCTTATAACTTGTTGGAATAAGGTGCGTAGCCCGCAGCCTGGTCGGGTAAGCATGGCGAAAACGTGTTGCCGAAATATTGTGCTACAGGCGCTCACGGCTCGCCCGGCAACGGGGTGGCACTCCAGCAATCGGGAGACCAGGGTATGGAAAACGAAAAATCTGCGGCCGTAAGATTGCCACCACCCATCGTGGCACTCG
>JBFFKF010000082.1:0-5509 GCA_041555515.1 Woeseiaceae bacterium | reverse complement strand
TCATCATTCGTTCCCAGCGAAGGTTCGCCGAAGTATACAGAGTATGGCGCCCATAAAAAAATGCGGGGACCGGTTACCGGTCCCCGCATTCGTGTTCAGCGCTTCGCCAGGCTCAGTCTCTGCTCATGAACAGTCGCAGGATGTACCAGAACATCAGGGCGATCGAGGCAAAAAGTTGCATCGAGGCCGCGACGTACTTGTCCTGGGGATAGTGGTGGATGATGTTTGAAGTGTCGTAGAGCACCGCGGCCCCGGCAAAACCGATCATCGCGACCGAGAACCAGGTACCGAGCTGAAATCCGAATAGCAAGCTGCCGATGATTGCTGCCATCGCGAGAAAGAATACCCAGACGAGCATGCCGCGCAGGAATGAAAAATCCTTGCGTGTCACCATCGCCGTTGCGATCAGGCCGACGCAACCGAGTATCGTCACGCCTGCGGCACTGTCAATGATGCCGGGCTCCATCAGGTATGCGATGAAAAGCATCGGCGCAAATATCAATGCCTCGATGACAACGAATACTGCAAAGGCCGCGTATTGTGCTTGTATCGATTGCACGCGGTGCGCAACATGCGAGGCGCCCCAGCCAGCGAGGATGAATGCCCCGAGGACCATCCACCAGTTATTGACCATGGGTTCGGTGATCGCGGCAGCGATACCGGACTGGAACAAATAGACCTCGATCGCTGCGAAAGCGAGGATAGCGCCGACTACATGCGCATAGCATTTCCAGATAAAGGTCGAGCGGTCGTCAACCGAAAGCTCTGATACTGGCGCCAAATAATTGACGTTATCGTTCATCCTGTTCTCTCCTGCGAGTGTCAATGGTCGCGAATATTAACATCTTTGACCGTGCAGCCAAGGCATGGGTTCCACAGATGCCACAGCGTGCCCGGGCCCGCCGAATACCCTCGATATTGCGCTAAATCAGACGATTACAAGCAGCAATTGAGGCCTGTCCGGACTACTTTTTGACGTATTTCTTGACCGCCCGTGGCCCCACCTCGGCGCCGTAGATGTTGCCGGCGGCATCAACGGCAACGCCCTCGGCAGCACTGGTGCCCGAGTTGTCCGGGTCGGGCTCCGGGTCCGGAATGAAGGCGGTGACGAAGCCGTCTTTGACGCTGCCGATGCGAATCCCACGTTTCCAGCCGGCGTTGCGCCGCGCGTTCGATTCTGAATCAGCGGAATACAAAATGTCGTTCTCGTCGATATACAGTCCGCTCGGACGCCCGAACTGAGTCCATGTCGCGATGTGTTCGCCATCCTGGCTAAAAATCTGAATTCGGCTGTTTCCGCGGTCCCCGACAAATAAACGTCCTTGCGAATCCATGGCAAGCGCGTGCGGATCGCTGAATTGCCCGTGGCCACTGCCGGTCTCGCCCCACTGCATGAGGTATTCGCCGTCCTTGTCAAATTTCATGATGCGGTTATTGCCCCCGGCATCGTGCCCGTCCGCAACGAAAATGTCGCCGTTCGGCGCAACCAGCACATCCGACGGTTTGTTGAATTCGTCATTGCCAGAGCCGGCAACGCCTTCCTGCCCCAGCTGCATCAACAATTCGCCATCGGCGCTGAACTTCATCACCGTATGACCGACGCCCTCCGGAACAGGGGCATACCCCACGGCGTCGGTAATCCAGACATTGTCATCCGCATCCACGAAAATTCCATGAGGCCAGACGATCATGCCGCTGCCGAAACTTTTCAGGACGTTGCCGTCCTGATCGAATAGCATGACCGGATCCAGGTCACTGCCAACACAAAGGTTCGCGCCGCAGCGTTCGGCGATCCAGATGTTTTTGCCATCGTTTGCCGGGTAAACAGCGCTCGTTGCACCCCAGCTGCGGCCGGGTAGCAACTTGGCCCAGCCCTCGACCGTGTCGTATGGATTGGGCGCATTATTCTGGGCGAGCGCAATGCTGGTGAAGCAGCTAGCCAGCACTGCAAGCAACAGGCCTTCGGTCAAATATATCTTTCGAGTCATCGCTATTCTCCCTGATTCTTTTGAGCTACCACCCGGTTCCGCAGTATGCCTACGCCTTCAACTTCTATTTCTACGGTATCACCAGGCTTCATCGAACTCGTCGCTCCCGGCGTGCCGGTGTAAATGACATCGCCAGGGAGCAATGTCACGTACTGACTGACAAAGCTGAGTATCGCATGAACGTCGTGGATATGATCGCGCGAACTCTGCTTTTGCATGGCCTCGCCGTTCAAGCGTGTTTGTACCTCCAGGTCGAGGTAATTCAATCCCGTGACAATCGACGGACCGAGGGGCCCGAACGTGTCGCTCGCTTTCGCGCGAAGCCACTGCAGGTCGTTGGCCTGCCAGTTTCGCTCGCTCACGTCGTTGCCGGCAGTCACGCCGAAAATGTACTCATGCGCCTTTTCGGCAGGCACCCTGCTGGCTTTCTTGCCAATAACGACGACGAGTTCCCCTTCGTAGTGCAGGTCAGTCGCGTCGCTTGGGTAAACGATATCGGTTTCGGGCCCGGTAATCGCCGTCGGCAACTTGAGAAACAGCGGCGGATGTTCCGGGATCGGCCGCGGTTCCTCGTGTGTCATGTCTTCGCGGTGGCTCAGGTAGTTATAGCCAACCGCAATGACCTTGCTCGGTTCGGCCGGCGCGAGCAAAGTGACGTCAGCGGCAGGAACGATTGCGCCGGTGGCCTCGCCGCCGAGCCAAGGCGCGTCGTCGAGCTGTCGCACTTGATCATCCTCGAGGATGCCGTAAGCGACGGAAGCATCATACGAGTAGCGCACGTAGCGGGTGACACCCTGTGCCACAGCGGATTCTCCGATAGTCAGGCTGAAAAGAAGCGCCAGCGCCATAGCAACTCGCATTTGCTTCATCCGGTACCCCCGGGGACTTCCAGCGGCTTGCCTGCTTATAAAGGGATGCCGCTTTTCTTGACCAGATGGAAGTCTCCGAGTCTTGCCACCGTATTGCAAGCCACGAGGATCGCCAGGCGGAACACCGTTGTATTCGCTCGGAAAAACTTGCATCGTAGCGCCGCACCGACCACGGGGACGAGCGTATGAGCTGGGATTTCGACCGCGAAATCGATCGTCGCGGCACCGACTCTTATAAGTGGGACGCGAACGAGCGGCTGTTCGGCAAGCGCGACTTGTTGCCGTTCTGGGTGGCCGACATGGACTTTGCGGCACCGGACGCCGTGCTCGATGCGATCAGCGATCGCTGTAATCATCCGGTTTTCGGATACGGCATCCGTTCGCAGGAGTACCTGCAATCGATCCAGGACTGGCTGCGTGAACGCCACAAGTGGGAAGTGCCGACCGAGTGGTTCATGTTCTGTCCGCCGAGTTCGATCGTCGGCATGTACGGCGTGGTATCGATTCTGACGGAACCGGGCCAGTCCATTGCGGCCCCGGTGCCAACCTACGGCCCGCTGCTCGGCATCATCCAAAAGAACCAACGTCGCCTCATTCGCAATCCGCTGCGTGAACACAATGGCCGCTACACGCTCGACGTGGACGACCTGGCGACCAGGCTCGAGGCCGATACCAATATGGTGATCTTCTGCAGCCCGCACAACCCGACCGGGCGGGTGTTTAGCCGCGACGAATTAGAATCCCTTGCGAAGCTCGCCGAAGCAAAGGACCTGCTGGTGGTATCCGACGAAGTCCACTGCGACCTCGTCATGCCGGGGCACCGCCATATTCCGTACGGCAGCATCGGCGGCGAACGGTCCGTCACGGTGATTTCGCCGAACAAGACGTTCAACACGGCAGGGATTCCGCAGGCGACACTGGTCATTCCCGATGCCGGATTGCGTGCCAGGTACCAGGATTTTCTGGACATGATGCAGCTCAATCATGACAGCACGTTTGGCGCCGCGGCGATGATCGCCGGCTACCGGCACGGCGTTGCCTGGCTCGAGGAACTTATCGAGTATCTTGCCGGAAACCACCGGTTTGTCCGCGAGTTTCTCGAGGGGCACGTGCCGATGGTCAAGAAGACCGAGGCCGAGGCGACTTATCTCGCGTGGCTCGATTTCCGCGCGACCGGGCTGAACGAGGACGCAATCATGCAGCGACTGGTCGACGCCGCCGGGGTAGGGCTATACGGAGCCTCGGAATTCGGCCTCGACGGCGCGCCATTCTTCCGTATGAACCTGGGCTGCCCCCGTTCGAGACTCGAACAGGGACTGCAAGGAATTCGCAAAGCATTCGCCGGGAGCTAGCTGTCTAAAGCCGAACCTTCGAGCAATGGTTCGAATCGCTCCAACCTGCCACCGTTTTCCGTACATACCGAGAACTGCGAACGCTCTTCCGGCGCATACATGCCGACGCCGGCATAGTCGCCGACATTATTGATGACGTAGAAATTGAGGTTGAAATTCGGCATGCCGCGTTCATTGAGTAGCCGTGGTTCAATGGTGTTCTTCTTGACCCGGCGCAATGCCTCCAGGCCGGCATCCTTGGGGTGTTTGCCGCGCCGCATTTCCTCGACGACAAAGAAGGAAAGCAGCCCGTATAGATTGGCCTCACCGCGCCCTGTCGAGCCCGCCGCGCCGACTTCGTTGTCGACGTATAGTCCGGCACCGAGTATCGGCGAATCGCCGACACGACCCGGGATCTTCCACGCGAGGCCGCTTGTCGTCGTCACGCCGCAGACATCACCGCGCCAGTTGACGCCGTTACAATTGATCGTGCCGTAGTAGTCGTTTTCGTCGATCAGTCCTTCGGCCACCATATCGAGCCCGGCTTGTGCGCCTGCTTGAAAGCGTTTTTCCGGGTCGAGGTAATGCTGCGGGTCGATGCGGCGTTTCCAGTCGAGCCACAACTGCCGTGATTTCTCAGTATTGAGGTCGTCTTCGATCTCGAAGCCCATGTTGCGCGCAAAATGCTGCGCGCCGCGCCCGACCAGCAAATGATGGTCGGTGTGATCCATCACGGCCTTCGCCACCAGCGACGGTGTGCGAATGCCCTCCAGCGCGGCGACGCCACCCGCCTGTTTCCGCGGGCCGTGCATGCAACAGGAGTCGAGTTGCACGATGCCGTCCGCGTTCGGCAGTCCGCCGTAACCGACACTCGTATCCTCGGGGTCCTGTTCCACGATATTGACGCCTGCAATGAGGGATTCCAGGACGTCCTCGCCTTTTGCCATGCGCTCGAATGCGAGCTCGATGCAGGAGATGTCGCCGCCGTTCTTCATCGTCATGCCGTTTCGTGACGCAATGACAACGGGCTTCACGCCGGGCGTGATTTTGCTGGCGGGCACCTGCGCCTTTGCGCTTACAGGTGCAGACGCTGCAATACCGGCAGCAGCACTGGAAATCACAAAATCACGACGGCTGATTTTCTTGTTCATCTCGTCTCCCCCGAGCGATGGACTGGTTCGATTCGAACCACCGCTCGATTGTGTCTGACAAGAATGAAGGCAGCAAGCAAAAACCAAAAGAAATTTTTGTTGCGCAAACAAAAAATAACGCGGCAATTCTTTTCTAAGTTGTAAGATACGAAACAAATTCAATAACTAAT
>JBFFKF010000081.1:0-5518 GCA_041555515.1 Woeseiaceae bacterium | reverse complement strand
TAAAAGCGGAGCCTGATTTTGAAGGGTCCCAAAACATTCCACTGTCCGCAATGCCCGCAAAAGCGGTCATTCAGCTAGACTTGCTCTAAAGGACCGCTAACGACCCAAAGCGGTCAACGACTTGGCTGAATCCAAGCACTTTCATACCGTTGACGATGGGAATGATTATGTCTGAGAAGGACGCCGTGAATGCCGCATTGGCCGCTCATGTTGTTGCCGTAAACACCTGTGACATTGACGCTAACCTAGCTGGTTTTTCGGATGATCAGGTGTACATGCCGCCAAATGCTCCGCCAATGCATGGCAAACCAGACCTTGAAGCAGCTCTTAAATGGTGGATAGAGAATTTCGAGGTAAGCATCGATATGGTTCCAGAGGAGACCGTTGTTAGCGGAGACTGGGCGTTCCAGTGGGGTTTCCTCAATGGATCAATGCGATCTCGCGACGGTGGTGACGAGACCCCGATGGATTGGAAGTTTGTATATATCTATAAGCGGCAATCAGACGGCACTTGGAAAATTGCCCGCGATATTTACAACAGCAATACGCCAGTTGATACGTAATTTCGTCAACAACAGCTTTTGGCCGAAAGCGGACATATTTTTTCGCCAGAATCTCCCGTCCTGAATGTCCGCTATGGGAAAAGCGCTCATTCCGGGTTGGCTTTGTTCGATCTGTAGATAAACAGGTCCGCAGCGGGTAGATTAAAGGCCTCTTATTCGCCGTTTTCTCGCGGTTTGCTACCCATGGTAATAAGCAAAACGAGGGCAAGCCTTTGATATTTATATTATTTTTACGTAACTCAACGAGCTACGTAGTGGATATTTCTTAAAAGAGCTTGCCCGCATGGAAGTTTACCTTGTCGGTGGCGCGGTTCGGGACGCACAGCTGGGTTTGCCCGCGAGTGAGCGGGACTGGTGCGTCGTGGGCGCGACACCCGACGAACTCGTAGGTCTCGGGTACAAACCCGTGGGCAGTGAATTCCCGGTGTTCCTGCATCCGGAGACCAGCGAGGAATACGCGCTGGCGCGTACGGAACGAAAGACCGGCCCCGGGTATCACGGCTTTACTTTTCACACCTCGCCCGAGGTCACGATCGAGGAAGACCTGAAGCGCCGGGACCTGACCATTAATGCAATGGCTGTGGACGCGGACGGCAAGCTGGTCGACCCTTGGAATGGCCTGGCCGACATCGAGTCAAAAACACTGCGTCATGTCTCGGAGGCATTTGCAGAAGACCCGGTTCGGATCCTGCGCGTCGCAAAGTTTGCCGCCCGTTTCAATGCCATGGGTTTCCGTATCGCCGATGAAACCATGGAGTTGATGAGGGGAATGGTCGATGACGGCGAGGCTGATGCGCTGGTCCCCGAGCGGGTTTGGAAGGAAACCAAAGCCGCCCTCGCCGGGTCCGATCCGCAAATTTATTTCGACGTACTGCGCGACTGCGGCGCGCTCGCAGCGGTTTTCCCGGAAATCGATGCGCTGTTCGGCATTCCGCAGCCGGAGAAATGGCATCCGGAAATCGACTGCGGCATTCACGCGTTCATGGTCCTCGAACAGGCCGCGAGGCTGTCCGACGATGCCGAAGTTCGCTTCGCCGGGCTGGTTCACGATCTCGGCAAGGCGACGACGCCAAAGGACATCCTGCCGAAACACACCGGGCACGAAGAGAGAAGCGTGGAACTCGTCAATGCCATGTCGAAGCGCCTGCAGGTACCGACTTCTTACCGCGAGCTGGCATGCCTCGCCGCAGAATTCCACGCGCATACGCATCGCGCGTTCGAACTTCGGCCATCTACAGTGCTGAAGGTATTGAACCGTGTCGACGTATTCCGGCGGCCGGAACGCTTCGAGAAGTTCCTGCTGGTCTGCAAGGCCGATTCGCGGGGCCGGACGGGTTACGAAGACCGCCCGTATCCGCAAGCAGACTACTTTCGCGCGGCGGCGAAGGCGGCCAGCGAAGTGGACACAAGTGATCTGACGGAAGGCGAGTTAAGCGGGGAAGAGATCGGCAGCGAGATCGATGAGCGGCGGCGGCGTGCCATCGCAGCGGTCAGCAAGGATCAGGAGCCGCCGAAGTAGTACAGGTAAACAGTTATCGCCGTGGTCCTGCCGAAATTTTCCGAATTGTCGAAGGACACGCGCAATTCGATATCGGTGCGATCGGTCAACGGTGACAGAAAACCGATCGCGTAGGAGTCGACCTTGCTCTGATCGACCGCCGTCTTCCAGGTGCCTGCTGACACATCGACGCTGCGCAGGCCAAATTGATATTCAATGCCGGCATTGACCCGGTATTCGATCAGGCTGTTGATGAGGCTCAAGCGCGAAGCCGACAGGAACCTCAGCGCATCAATATTCGGGTCGATACGAATTCTGCGGGAATAGTCGTAATGCATGCCGCTGAGCCTGAATGTGACGCTGTCGCCGAAACGAAAGCGGTTTGTCATTCCCCAGCCATCGGCGTGAAATTCGACCTTGCGCCGCAAATCCAGCAGCGGGATCTCGAACACGAAGTCGAAATCGCGGCGTTCGTAGTCTACCGAGAGCGACGCGATATCATCACGGAAGTAAAAAGAGGCGCGCACGTCGGCGGAGTCGAGAAGGTCGGAATCGCCCCAGTATCCGCCGCTCAGGCGGATGCCGACCGGATCAAAAAAATGATCTATGCCGGCATCGTAGAGGATGGTCCGGAAATCATCGATCAGGCCACTGGTTTCCGTCGTGCCGACCGATGCAGACAACCAGGTGTTTTCGCGCAATTCGAAATCGCCGAACGCGTTCAGGGCGAGCGCATCTTCGGTATCTGCCGCAGCACCGATGCCGAGTATGTAATCGGCGGCGACCGCTGTGCCGTGGCACACGAGGCAGAGCAGGAGCAAACTCGGGATTTGCCTAATAAATGACATACAGGATCACGCCCGCAAGTATCAACCGGTAAATCGCAAATGGCAGCAGTCCCAGGGCACCGACGAAACGCATGAAGAAGTCGATACTCAGGTAAGCGACAACAGCCGAAATCAAGGCCGCCACCCCGAAATTCTCCCATTGAACCTGCATGTCGCCCGTGACGAGCTTCACTACCTGGTAAATTGTTGCGATCAGGATCACCGGCGCCGCAAGGACAAAGGAGAACCGGGCCGCATCCTGCCGGCGAATTCCGAGCAGGCGAGCAGCCGTAATCGTGACCCCGGAACGCGAGGTACCCGGCACCAGCGCCAGCGCCTGCGCGACGCCGATGACGAGGGCATCCCTGATGCGAATCTGCGAGATATCACGATCGCTCGGCGCATACCGATCGGCGAGCGCCATCAGCACCCCATAGATGCTCAGTGTCATTACCACGACCAGCGCACTGCGCACGTTCGCCGCAATCCAGCCCGCGAGCAGCAGTCCGGCGACGGCCGCCGGAATGGTGCCGATTGCGATGCAGCATGCCATCCGTCCCTGTAGCGTGCCGCCACGACCTGCAAATATGTCGCGAGCACCGTGGAACAGGCCCTCAATATCGTTGCGAAAGAATACGAGCACCGCCACCAGCGAACCGAAGTGCACCGCGACATCGAAGGGCAGTCCCTGGTCGGACCAGTCGAGGAACGCCGGCACGAGTATCAGGTGACCCGAGCTGGAGATCGGCAGGAACTCCGTCAATCCCTGCACGATGGCAAGCACGATGATCTGCAACCAGCTCATGCATATTTCCTTGTTTTGCTCATTACAGCGTGTGCGCCCGGTCGAATTCATGAAATGCGGGTGGCGGCATGAAATTGCCCCGGCTCAATCCTATGCACTTGATGTTCTCGCCCATTTCGGCCGGCAGGGTAAGTAATTTGGCCTGGCGCGACAATTCAAGCTGTTCTTCAAGCGGCAGGGACGTGAAATCGGCGAGCTCCTCTTGCAAGCCACCGTGCAACAAGAAATGTGCCTGTGACACGAACCCGGCGATGTCGGCGCCGGCGTCGGCAGCAGCGCTCGCCAGAGCGGAAAAATCCACCGAAGTTGTCAGGTCCTGAATGCCGGGAAGAATCAAAGGATCGTTATGTATGTGATGCCGGAAGTAACACCGCAGCCAGCCATCGTTACGATCCGGCGCATAGTACTCCCTGCGGGTCACGCCGTAATCGAAAAGAAACATCAGGCCCTCGCGCAGACTTTGGACCAGGTCGCGAATCCATGGCGTCAGCGCGAGGCAGATTTCCGATCGATAGTTATCGGGAAACTGCCGTCCGAGCGCCTCTTCGACAGAGCGAACCGCTTCGAGGAGGGTTGGCGGTGCGTCGGCCTGCAGCCAGCCAAATTTCCCGTCATCGTCCGACACCCTGTATTGCTTCAGCACGCCACCGATTCTCGCAAAGCGCTCGACCGGAAGTGCGTCGGCGACTTCATTAACGATGATTACGCCCGAGAAATCTTCGGGAAGCTCGGCAAGCCATTCGACCCGCGGCGCGTGATCGGGAATGTTCTGTTCCAGACATTGCCGCTGTCGTTCCCTCAGCTCTGCGGAGACTTCGAGTATGTAGTATCGATCCGGCACTGCATCCATGTCTGCCAGCTTTCCCAGCATTGTGGTCGCGAGCACCCCGCTGCCCGCGCCCAGTTCGAAAATTTGCCGAGTCTCGAGCTGCTGCAGCGCGACAGCAGTCTGCCTTGCGAGCACCTTGCCGAACAAGGGCGAGATTTCCGGTGCCGTAACGAAATCGCCGCCCGCTCCGAACTTCCGCGTGCCGGACACGTAATAGCCGAGCCCGGGCGCATACAGCGCGTGCTGCATGAATTCGGCGAAACTGATGCTGCCGCCCTGCTCCGCAATACGCTCACGGAGGTAATTGGCAACGCGGTGGCTGTGAGCGGCGCTTTCCGGATCGGGTTCGGGTAGCGCGAAACCAGTATTGTGTTCCGGTTGCATTGAGTTCACTTGTCTCCAACAATGGCGACAATGATTGTCGCCTGACCGCTATCGTCCATACTATGCCGCAAACGCGCCCCGATTCCCTGCAAGACAGATATGCGCTCGTCACCGGCGCCGCGAAACGCATCGGCGCGGCAATTGCCGAATTACTCCACGACCACGGCGCCAACGTGGCGATTCACTATCGCGGCTCCGAGGCGCAGGCCGCGGAACTCGCCGCAAGGCTCAACGAACGCCGGGCCGATTCTGCGCAAATCTTCAAGTGTGACCTCACCGATACAGCCGGCGTGGCAGCCCTGGTCGACGCTGTCGTCGACTGGGCTGGCAGACTCGACATCCTTGTCAACAATGCGTCCTCTTTTCATCCGACGCCGCTCGGCACAATAACAGACGAGCAATGGTCGGATCTCATTGACAGCAACCTCAAAGCGCCTCTTTTTGTCTCACAGGCTTCGATCCCTCATTTACGGTCAAGCCGCGGCGCCATCGTCAACATCGTCGACATCCATGCCAGGAAGCCGCTCCGGGACCACGGTGTCTACGGCGCGGCGAAGGCGGGTCTCGAGATGCTTACGCGCTCCCTGGCCCGCGACCTGGCACCCGAGATCC
>JBFFKF010000080.1:0-6164 GCA_041555515.1 Woeseiaceae bacterium | reverse complement strand
GGCGTTGTATCCGATTTCAAATGGAAGCAGGAATACGGCCCGCGCAACTAGCGGCAAGACAAGCCGTGCAGCCGAATTCTTCGAATCTCAGTATTGCTAGTTGTTGCGTGCACCCTGGTCGATCCAGGCCTCGATATTGTCGATCTCGTCTTGCGTCAGATAACTTCCGCGGCCCTCAGCCAGAGCCTCCGCATGGTGTGGCGGCATATGGATCGCCGGATCGGTTTTTCCTGTGATGACCATGTAAAGCGTACTGCTAGGACTGTTGCCGGGAACGACAACCGGTCCGAAGTTCGTGCCTTTCATAACACTGTCATAATCGTGCACACTGAAGCCGCTGGCCGCAACGCCCTCACCGCTTACGTCATGGCATTCGAGGCAATGCCTCTTGAAGATCGGTTGAATATCTGCTGCAAAACTGACGCTCCGCTCGCAGCCCAACAACGCAACGCTCGATGCAAGAAGGCCAGCGGCGTATAGGAGTTTGGTATTCATATTTTATCTTCCTTCAGATAGCCTGACCGAATGAGGCATGGAATGCAACCAAAGAATTTTGATCAAAATCTGCGCTTTCCATGCCAGGGCAATTATCGCATGTCTGGTCAGCGCAGTGGTTCGAACGTGACCTGAATTGGCAGATACCAGCTTAGGTTGCTGCGCCCCGGACAACTGGCTTCTGTCAACGTACGTACGGTCCACGATCATCATGCGGCGATCACTGAGTTTTGCACGCCCCGATCGCTCGTATATTCTTGATACTAAGGTTGCGCAAAGCATTGTCAGGAGAAGCAAGCTGATAACGGACGAACGCAAGGTTTCGGTGACTGGATGATTGCGGCGACAGGTTGTATCTGATCATGGCAAGTATTTTGATCGTTTATTCCACAACGGATGGGCACACGCGGCGGATCTGCGAGCGAATTCAGCGACTGCTCGAAGAAGAGGGTAACGAAATCTCCCTGGTCGCGATGAACGATGAGCCGGACTTTGATCCCGAATCGTTCGACAAGGTGGTGATAGGAGCGAGTGTGCGTTACGGCAGGCATCGGCCGGCGGTACACCAGTATATAAGGAGAAACCAGGAGAAACTCGAACGCGTGTCAAACGCTTTTTTCTCGGTAAATGTGGTTGCTCGCAAGCCCGAGAAGAATCAGCCGGAGACCAACCCGTATCTGCAAAAATTTCTCAAGCAAATATCCTGGCGGCCGCAGAATCTGGCCGTATTTGCCGGAAAAATTAACTATCCGATTTACCGCTTCTGGGATCGCCAGATCATCAGACTGATCATGTGGATGACAGGAGGACCCACAGATCCGGCGGCAGTCGTGGAGTTCACGGATTGGCAAAAGGTTGATGACTTCGGCCGCCTGATCGCGGACATCTGACGACGAATGACCGAACCCGCGAGGCGAGCGAGCTGCAGGTCCGCGCTCTGCAGAATCTGCGCGGACGCCAGGTCACAGATGGCTGCTTTCAGATTGCCTTGGAGAATCGGCCGTCGTTCTGCTCTGCGTTCAGATACCGGTCGAAAACCATGGCGACGCTGCGCATGAGCAGTCGGCCACGGCCGGTGATCTGGATTCCGTGCTCATCGACATTGACCAGGCCGTCTTCCACCAACGGCTCGAGGTTCTCCAGTTCGCTCTGGAAATACGATGGGAAATCGATGCCATGCGTGTTCTCGATGTCGCTGATTGACAGCCGGTCGTGGCACATCAGGTTCTGGATGACGTCAGCGCGCAGTCGATCGTCCTGATCGACCTCGATACCACGTTTAATCGGCAGCGTGCCGTCGGACAGCAGCGTTTCATATTCGGATGTCGACACGGAATTCTGTGCGTAGGCGTCGCTTATGTGGCCGATGGCGCTGACGCCGAGGCCGATCAGATCGCAATTTCCGTGAGTGGAATAACCCTGGAAATTTCTTTGCAGCGTGCCGTTTGCTTTTGCCGTCACGAGATCGTCGTCCGGCAGGGCGAAGTGATCCATGCCGATGTAGACGTAGTCGGAACTGCTCAGCTTTTCGATCGTATGCCGCAGGATCTTCAGCTTGGTCTGCGGCAACGGGACGTCGTCATCGTTGATCATGCGCTGTGCCTTGAATCGCATCGGCAAGTGCGCATAGTTATAGATCGCGAGACGCTCGGGCCGGATCGCCAGCGCCAGTTCGAGCGTGCGGTCGAAAGTTTCGACGGTCTGATGCGGCAACCCGTAGATCAGATCGAAAGACACCGAACGGAAGTAATTCTCGCGCGCGTCCGACACGACCTTGCAGATCAGTTCGAGCGACTGCATGCGATTTACCGCTTCCTGGACCTGCATATCGAAATCCTGCACGCCGATACTGAGACGGTTGAACCCGAGGTCCGCAAGCATCTCGATTGTGTTCCTTTCGATGCACCGCGGATCGACTTCTATCGAGAATTCACGCGTGTCGGACTCGTCAAATGTAAATGCCTGGCGAAGGTCCGCCATCAGCGCCCACATCTGCTTGTGGTTCAGATAATTCGGCGTGCCCCCGCCCAGGTGCAATTGCTCGACGCGCCGCGTGTTGTCGAATAAGGCGGACTGCATGTCGATTTCCCGTTCGAGGTTGACCAGGTAGTTGCGGACCCGCTCCGCATTCCTGGTCACGATCTTGTTGCAGGCGCAGTAATAGCAAAGTGTCCGGCAAAAGGGGATGTGGACGTACAGGGACAACGGCCGACCGGAGTCATTGCTGGCCCTGGCGACCCGTTCGTAATCCCTGGTCGTGAAGCTCTCGTCGAATTGCAGCGCAGTCGGGTACGAGGTGTAACGGGGACCGCGACCCCCGTAACGTTCGACCAGCTCCTCGTCAAAGCGGATAGTGTTGTCTGTCGTCATGCTTGGGATGCTCTCGTAACTCGGGCCATTGAAAAATGGGTATATTCCGCAACTCGATATCTTAGTGCCTAGACCCGCCTGAGCCCATGACACAGGTACAAGGCCACCGTAAATAACAGCATCGCCACCGCCTGGTGCAGGGCCGCCAGGGCGATCGGCACGAAAAACAGTAGCGTTGCAATGCCGAGCACCACCTGCAGCACGGCCGTGTGCAGCAGGGCGTGCGCGCCTTTTGCCAGCCTGGCAGGCAGATCGGTCTTGCCGATCCGCCACCAGTACACCACGATCAGGACGAAACTGGCAATCGCCAGCACGCGGTGATCGAACTGCACCGTGGCCATGTTATCGAAGAAGTTTCGCCACCACGGCTCGAGCGCGAACATGCCCGGTGGCGCCCAGTAGTCGCCCATCATCGGGAAGGTGTTGTAGATCTTGCCCGCTTTCAAGCCGGCCACGAACCCGCCGGAAAGCACGGTAACGGTAATCAGCGCCGTCAGCGCCAGCGTCTTCCGGTACCAGGGGTGCGGCGTACTGCTGTCCGTCGGGTAAATCAAGCTCAGCGCCACCCACAACATGTAGGCATAGATGAGGAACGCCGCCGCCAGGTGGGCGACCAGTCGGTACTGGCTCACCGCGGGATTGTCGACGAGTCCGCTCTTCACCATGTACCAGCCGAGCACGCCCTGCAGGCCACCGAGTACGAACATCAGCGCATACTTCGGCCACTCGTTCTTCTGGATATAGCCGCGCCAGACAAAGACCAGGAACGGTACCAGGAACACGATGCCGATCATGCGGCCGAGCAGGCGGTGCAGGTATTCGAGCCAGAAAATGCCCTTGAAGTCGTCGACGTCCATGTGCGCATTGACCTTGAGAAACTCCGGCGTCTGCTGGTACATCTCGAAGGTGCGCTGCCAGGCCTCGTCCGACAGTGGCGGCAGCCAGCCGACCACGGGCCGCCAGTCGACCATCGAGAGCCCCGAACCGGTGAGCCGCGTCACGCCGCCGAGGACCACCATAACGAACACCAGCGCACAGCAGGTAAGGAGCCAGTTCGCTACTTTCTTCTTGTTGTCAGCGACATTGCCTTGCATGGCGATTCCGTCAGAAGTGCGGCGGGCAATAGTATCAGAGATAGTCGAGCGGCAGAGCCGTTGTGTACTTAATCGTCTCCATGCTGAATGACGAGCTGACGTCGTACAGCTTGATTCGCGAGATCAGTTCCTTGTACATCGCGTCATAGCGGTTCATGTCCGGCGCCACGGCGCGAATCAGGTAATCGATGTCGCCGCTCATGCGGTGTACTTCCATTACGTTCGGCATGTCGGCGGTGACCGCATGAAAGCGGTCGAACCAGTCCTTGCTGTGTTCGTGCGTCTTGACCGAGGCGTACACCGTCAGGTTGAGGCCGAGCGCCTGCTGGTTCAGGAGCGTCACGCGGGCACCGATGATGCCCGATTCCTCGAGGTTCTGTATGCGCCGCCAGCAGGCCGACTTCGACAGCCCGATCGTCTCCGCGAGCTCGCTGACCGTCAGCGTCGCGTCTTCCTGCAGGGCTTTGAGGATGGCTTTGTCTTTCCTGTCCAACGGTCGTTCCCCGTCAGTTCGTGATGTGAGGAATAATCCTCCAAATCGGGAAAATTAGCAAAAATATTTCATATTTTTATTCAAAATAAGGAAAAAGTGCAGCATTCTGACAATTCTAAACAACAATATAGAACCCGGTTTCGGCCGAGTTTCGCTACACTTTTCCCCCGGGTATAGCTCCAGCAACCGGGGACCAGCCATCAACAATCGCGCTATCTTCGCCGCGCTGACGGTGTCGTTTATTTTTTATTCGGCGTACGTGTATACGAGCGGGACCGACGCGCCGCATCTTGCACCGATGTCGCAAGAGGCGCGGCACGGCCAGGACCTTTTCCAGGAACATAACTGCATCGCCTGCCACCAGTTCTACGGCCTCGGCGGCTACATGGGCCCCGACCTGACCAACGTCACCTCCCGGTTCAGCCCCGCGTACGCGCGCGCATTCATCGCGAGCGGCACCGCGCGCATGCCCAATTTGAACCTGGCCGAAGACGAAGTCGATGCACTGGTGAGCTATCTGGAGTTCGTCGATTCGACCGGCACCTATCCGCCCCAGGATTTCGAAGTCAAGTGGTACGGCACGGTGGCGCAGGCGGACGACCCGCAATGATCGCAAAAGACGACGACATGATCGGTCTTCAATTCATGCGGCTCGGCATGCTGGCGCTCGCCGTCGGCATGTTCTTCGGCGTCATCGGCGGCTTCCAGTTCCTGTTTCCCGAGTTCCTGCGTGAACTGCTGTTCACGAAGACGCGACCGTTGCACGTGTCGCTGGTTGTCGCCTGGATATTCCTGGTCGCGATCGGCGGCATCTATTTCTACCTGCCGCGACAGCAGCACCTGAAACTCTGGTCCAATCGCGCCGCAAGTGTGCACTTCTGGGTATTCATCTTCACCGGGCTCGCCATTCTCTTCAGCTACCTCGCCGGCAAGTTCGGTGGCAGGGAGTATTTCGAATATCCGGCGGCATTGAGCATCCCGATCTTCCTGACCTGGATACTGTTCGGCGTCAACTACTTCAAAACGGTCGCGAAGAGCAAGGGACCGTGGCCCGTTTACTACTGGATGTGGGGCACCGGCATTGTCTTTTTCTTCATCACCTTCTGCGAGGCCTACCTCTGGCTGATTCCGTATTTCCGCGAGAGCATGATTCGCGAAATCATCGTGCAGTGGAAATCCTACGGCGCATTGACGGGCTCCTGGAACATGCTCGTGTACGGCACCGCGATCTATGTCGCGAGCCGCATCGCGGGCGATGAGCAGACAGCCAAATCGAAGCTCGCCTACAGCCTGTATTTCCTCGGCCTCTTCAACCTCATGTTCGGCTGGGCACATCACACCTATCTCGTACCGTCCGAAACGTGGATTCGTACCTTCGCCTACCTCGTCAGCATGACCGAGCTGCTGATACTTGGAAAAATCCTCTGGGACTGGCGCGCCTCGCTCGAGTCGTATCAGAAAAACAAGTACTGCAATGCGTATCGCTTCCTGTTCGCGGCGGACATCTGGGTATTCATCAATCTGGTGCTCGCGCTAATAATTTCCGTGCCCGCTTTCAATCTGATTACGCATGGCACGCACATCACGGTCGCGCACGCGATGGGCTCGACCATCGGCATCAACACGATGATCCTGCTGGCGTCCGTGTTCTACGTGATCCGCGAAGAATTGCCGCAAGAAGTGCATGCCGGCTGCAGCCGGCAGGTGCAGCT
>JBFFKF010000079.1:0-7758 GCA_041555515.1 Woeseiaceae bacterium | reverse complement strand
CGGTCAATTTCGGCCAGCGGCTGGGGTTCAGCGAGCAGGATCTGGTTACAGCGTTATTGATTACGAATTTCGTCGGTTTTCCGGCAACGCTCGGTTACGGGTACATCGGCCATCACTTCGGTCCTAAAATTTCCCTGTATCTCGGACTTACCGTGTACATCATCATCACTTGCTGGGCGGCGTTCCTGGAAGATGTCGGCCAGTTCTATGTGATGGCGATCATCATCGGCATGGTGCAGGGCGGCGTGCAGGGCATGAGTCGATCGCTTTATGCATCGCTGATACCCGTCGAACACTCTGGCGAATTCTTCGGTTTTTACAACATGGTCACCAAGTTTTCGCACATCCTGGGTCCGGTCCTGGTAGGCATCGTCGCGCTCCTGAGCGATGAGCCAAAGTACATACTCGTAGTGGTGTTGCCGATGTTCGTGATTGGCGCACTGCTGTTGATGCGCGTCGATATTTCAAAAGCGCGAATCGATTAACCGTTTCTAATGCCGGCGTGCGAATCTGGACACTGCCGCCTGCAGTTGATCGATCGCGACGAGCCCCGGGGGGCCATACCTGGCATCGAGATACTGCGCCGTGATCGAGTCCGCATCAGCCGCCATCATTTCCCTTTCATGCGCCAGGCGCAGCGCGTAAGACAACGGCGTTTCACCGCGGGACGGTGCTACCCCGGTCTTGTCCGTGAACTTCCGGTACAGGACTGCCGCCGCATCCTTGGGTGGCGGGCGATAGCGTAATAGAAGCAGAACGCTGATGATCGCGATCATCACCACGACAATGGCGATCAGCGTCAGCATCATCTGCCGCCAGTTGGGTTCCTCCATGCCAAGCCACTCCATGAACCTGTTCTGGTTCTCCGGGCCATAGGCGAGGATCCACTCGTTCCACTTGGCATTCAGGACATCCCAGGTCAGCGTGAGCTTGTAGAGCAGTTCAGTCGGCGCACTGAGACCCCAGCTTGCGCCGATGCCGTCAAACATGGCGCCGGAGCGGCCCGATTCGATGCGCTCGGGTGCGACGGCAGCTGTCGGATCGACGCGATACCAGCCACGCCCCGACAACCACACTTCCGTCCAGGCATGCGCGTCGGCCTGCCGGACAATCATGTAAGCGCCCATCGGGTTAATTTCTCCACCCTGGTAGCCGAGCACGATGCGTGAGGGGATGCCGACGGCGCGCATCATGAACGCGAATGCGGATGCGTAATGCTCGCAGAAACCCCGCCGGGTATCGAACAGGAACCTGTCGACGGGATTGCTACCCAGGAGCGGCGGTTCGAGCGTGTAAAAATATTCTTCCTTGTTGAATTTTTCGAGCACATTAGTGATGAAGACTTCGTCGCCAGGCGCTGCGTCACGCATCTGTCTTGCCAGCTCAATTGTGCTTTGGTTGCCAGTCTCCGGCAGTCTCGTGTAGTGGCGTCTCAAATAATCGGGCAACTCGCTATTCAGGCGAAAACGCGGATGTGAAATGGCTGTATAAACGATGCGCTGATCAATTGGTTGTTGCCGGGCAAGCTGCTGCTGCAGGAGCATGTGCGTGTTGTCGAGGTTCCACTCGTAGGGAATATCAAGCGCGAATATCGCGTGCTGCCGCGTCGGCTCCATGGTGACCTGGTAGTGGATTGGATCACCCAGGTATTCGATATCACGTCTTGCACTGGAGCCGAATGACGGATCATTGCCCGACCAGGTTCGGCCATTGAAACGATGCAGCACGAGTCCGCGCCAGTAAAGCTCGTGCGGCGGAGGGATTACATTGTCGAACCTGACGCGAAACGCAACCGCGTTCGACAGCGACAATGAACTGATATCCCCGGGGCTCATGTGGTCACTCAGCCCGGAGGAGGCGGTGCTGGTGTCGATAGGCACCGCCCAGAAGGGTGTTGCGATGCGCGGAAAAAAGATCCACATGGCGATCGTCAGGGGCACCGCGTAGGCGATGATGCGGCCCGCAGTCCTGAAACTCTGGACGGCGCGAACATCGCTGCTGGTCGACATGCGCAACCAGGCGGTCATCGTCAAGAAGACGCCGGCGACCAGGTATGGAAGTGACCAGAGAAATTGCTCACGAAGCAGGGAAGACATGATCAGGAAAATCGATATAAACAGCAGCACGAACTGGTCGCGACGGCGTTTTGTCTCGAGCAATTTAAGCGCGGCCATTACGGTGAGCAGCGCCGAGCCGGGGCCGACGCCGCTGATCGTGTCGTAGGAGGCCATGACACCGATGAAAAAAATCAGGGACAGGACGATACGCAACCAGGCAGGCGGCAGCCGCCAGCGCTTGCGCTCCACCTGCCAGCGCCATGCCGAGCAGGCGAGGAACGCGAAGGTGGCCCATAACGGCAGGAACTGGCTGTGCGGCAGGATCGAAAATCCCAGTGCGCCCAGGGTCCACGGCAGACTGGCGAGCAGTGAGCCATCAGTCCCCGTGCGCTTGCTCATGCCGCGCGCTCCACAGCGTGCTGAGGCTGTTCGTTGAAGAAGGCCAGGGCCTCCAGGCACTGGTTCCTGTGTGCTTCGCCGTGCGCCGGAGCAAATTCCTGTCCCGGTAAACGCAGGCCGTAGTCATGTCGCGTCTGATCTGCATCAACGATCCAGCGTGTCAATATTGATAAGCGCTGTTCGACGTCGTCTACCTCGATCCCGTCGAAGTCAAGCCACTGACTGCTCGTATCGGCGCCTGAAAATTGCTTGGACAACATGTCACCGCTTCTCGCGTAGGCTTTCCACGCTACGTGACGCGGCGAATCACCGTCGTGGAATTTGCGCAGTCCGGCAAAATCTTCTTCGCCGCGCGCGTCGTGTTGCCGGTGCCCATGTGCGGATTGTGACGGTGGGGGCTCCGGCGCATCTCTTGCGGGTTTTGGATACACGATTCCTTGCAGGTCCATGTGCAACCATGCCCATGCGCGAAACAGTTCGAAAGGGAACAGGGTTTTTATACCGAATCTTTCCAGCCGCACACGGCCGCGCCGTCTCGTCGGAATTTCGAGATTAAAAACCTTGCTTTCACCTGGTTCCAGGTCGGCAACGTTGCTCATAATGTCGCCTGCGTAAATTTGCAGGTGCGCGCGGCGGTTTCTTGAATGATTGGTGATCGCGATCCGGAATTCGGCAGCTTGCCCGGCAAAAACCGGATCGACACCCGCAAAACTCAGCTCGAGCCCGACAAGGTTGCGCTGACACTGATGCATCGAGACAAAGCCGAGGCCCGTCAAGAGAAATGTCAGGACGAATGACAGATTATTGTTGTAGTTCATCGAACCGAGCAGCATCGCGAAAACCATGATTGCGAATACCATGCCAACCGCCGTCGGCAAGATATAGACACGGCCCGAATGGAGTTCCGTTATCGGCTGGTCGCGACCCTGCCGCTTTCTGGCCCAGCGCTCCGCCCTGGCCGCGAGGGCCCGTCGATAGGTATCCGGCCTAAGGTATTGCCACGGAATCGAGGACATGTCGACTGAGTTCGGCGGGCGTCCTGTAAGCAGAATTGCTGGCTGGCTTCAGGCGATGGCCGGCAACGGCCGCGAACACCGCTTGCACATCGTCCGGAAAAACTCCCGAGTGATGTTCGATGAACGCATGCGATCGCGCGGCGGCGACGAGCGCCAGTGAACCGCGTGGCGACAAACCGGTTTCGATATCCGGCGATTCGCGCGTAAATCGCACCAGGGCTTGCACATAGTCGACCAGCGGTTCCGACAAATGCACTTTATCCGCGGCACGCTGAAGCGCGAGCACTATTTCAACATTGAGTGTCGGTTTGATTTCACTCAGCAGTTGACGCCTGTCGGCGCCGGTAAGCAGGGCGCGTTCGTTTTGCTCGTTCGGGTAGCCGAGTTCGATACGCATCAGGAAACGATCGAGTTGCGATTCCGGTAGCGGAAAAGTACCGATTTGATCCGAGGGATTCTGCGTCGCGACGACAAAATAAGGTACTGGCATTTCATGACGCTGTCCGTCCACGGATACCTGGTGTTCTTCCATTGCTTCGAGGAGCGCGCTCTGCGCTTTCGGTGTGGCGCGGTTGACTTCGTCAGCGAGAACCAGTTGCGCAAAAATCGGTCCCGGTTGAAATTTGAATTCGCCTGCATTCTTCTGAAAGATCGAAACGCCGACGATGTCGGCCGGCAGCAGGTCACTGGTGAACTGGATCCGCTGGTACCTCAGGCCCAGCACCTTGGCAAGCGACTGCGCAAGGATCGTCTTGCCCAGTCCGGGAAGGTCTTCTATCAGGAGGTGGCCGCGAGCGAGCAGGCAGGCGAGAGCGAGTGAAATTTCCGGGTCTTTGCCGAGTATGATGCTGCCGAGCGATTGTCTCGCCTTGTCGACGGCGGCACGTTGCGCATCCGCGCCCAGCGGTAAAGTCTCCAGGGTGCTGCTGCGCTGCATCTGATACTCCCGTACCGTGTCAGTTGATTGCCCGATTGTGGACGCACAACACTATAGTCGCGGATCGCCGGATGCATTGCATCCCGTGGCCGCCAGGATTGTGACCCAATCCTCAAAATCCTGCTATATCAGGACTCTGAGAGCAACTCCTCAATCACCTCATGAGCTGCCGGCGAGCCGCGCCATCTGCTCGTCCAGCTGCGAAAGCTGCATTTCGAGATCGGCAAGCTGTTGCCTCGTATTTGTGACCACGGCGGGCGGCGCATTGTTCACAAAATCCGGGTTTTCGAGTCTCGCACGCACGCGCTCGAGATCGGTATTGCCGCGCTCGCGCAGCCTGCCGAGGCGCGCTTTTTCCGCCTCGACGTCGATAATTCCGGCCATTGGCACGAGCAGGCGCATGTTGCCCAGGAGTGCGCTTGCAGACTCCGGCACCGTCTCGTCCGCGGCCAGCGGCCGCACCGACTCGACCCGCCCGACGCGTGTCAGTAAATGTGCGTTTCGTTCCGCGTATGCGCGGTCTTTTTCTTCCGAGTTCTCCAACAGTACGGGCAGTGATTTACCCGGCGATATATCCATTTCGCCGCGAATTTGCCGGATTCCGAGAATAAACTGCTTGACCCATTCGATTTCTTCCTCGATTTCCGCGCCGCTCGAATGCGTGCCGGCGGCCGGAAATTCCTGCCACATTATCGTGTCACCTTCTTTTCCGGCAATCGGTGCGACTGCTCCCCAGATCTCTTCGGTAATGAATGGCATCAAAGGATGCAACAGGCGCAAAAGCTCTTCGAGCACCTCGATCAGGGTCCTGCGTGTGCCGCGTTTCTGTACCTCGGTTGAATCCTCCGATTGCAGAACGGGTTTCGACAATTCCAGGTACCAGTCGCAGAACTCGTGCCACGTGAATTCGTAAATGGCCTGCGCAACGAGATCCATTCGATAGTTGGCGAAACCCTGGTGCACCGCGTCAGTCGTCGCCTGCAATCGTGAACGAATCCAGTTGTCCGCAGCGCTGTACTCCACATCACCTTCGTCGAGCGCCTCCGTATTCATTAATACATAGCGCGACGCGTTCCAGAGCTTGTTGCAAAAATTCTTATAGCCCTCGATACGCCCGATATCGAAGCGAATATCGCGGCCGGTCGTCGCAAGAGATGCAAACGTAAATCGCAAGGCATCGGCACCATACTCTTTGATGCCATCGGGAAACTGCTTTCTGGTTACGGTTTCGATCTTGGGCTTCAGATGAGGTTGCATGAGGCCGGTGGTTCTTTTCTTCAGCAGCGTTTCGAGATCAACGCCATCGATAAGGTCCAAAGGATCCAGCACGTTGCCCTTGGACTTGGACATCTTTTGCCCGTCCTGGTCACGGATCAGCCCGTGGATGTAAACCTCGTGGAACGGCACCTCGTCCATGAACTTGAGTCCGAGCATGATCATGCGGGCGACCCAGAAAAAGATGATGTCGAAGCCCGTTACCAGTACCTGGCCGGGATAGAAAGTCTTCAGCGATTCGGTTTGTTCCGGCCAGCCCTGCGTCGTAAACGGCCACAAACCGGAGGAGAACCAGGTATCGAAGACATCTTCGTCCTGTCGTAGCTCGATAGAAGCGTCGAGCCCGTGTTTCTTGCGCGCTTCCTCCTCGCTGCGGGCGACATATATATTGCCGTCTTCGTCGTACCAGGCCGGAATGCGATGTCCCCACCACAGTTGCCGGCTGATACACCAGTCCTTGATGTTGTGCATCCATTCGAAATAGGTCTTCGACCAGCTTTCCGGGATGAAGCGGATCCTGCCGGACTCCACGGCCTCGATGGCCGGTTTCGCCAGTGGTGCCATTTCCATGTACCACTGGTCCGTCAAATACGGCTCGATGACCGCGCCGCTGCGATCGCCACGCGGCAGTGTCTGCGCATAGTCCTCGACTTTTTCAAGCAAGCCGTGTTTCTCGAGGTCTGTGACGATCTTTTTGCGGGCATCGAAACGATCGAGCCCGCGATAGGCCTCGGGCGCCGTTTCGTTGATTGCCGCGTTTTCGTCAAAGATGTTGTATTCCGGCAGATCGTGCCGCTTGCCGATTTCGTAATCGTTGAAATCATGCGCGGGCGTAATCTTGACGCATCCGGATCCGAATTCCGGATCCACGTATTCGTCTGCGATGATCGGCATGCGGCGATCGACCAGGGGCAGGATGACCTCTTTGCCGACCAGTTCCTTATACCGTTCATCCTGCGGATGTACCGCAACGGCGCTGTCGCCGAGCATCGTTTCCGGGCGTGTCGTCGCAACCACGAGATGACCGTCGCCCGATGCCAGCGGATATCGCAAATGCCAGAGATGCCCCGCCTCCTGGTGGTCCAGCACCTCGAGGTCGGAAAGAACGGTGTGCAAGACCGGATCCCAGTTGACGAGCCGGTTGCCACGGTAAATCAATCCTTCGTCATAAAGTTGCACGAACTCTTCAATAACCGCCGCTATTAACTCGGGATCCATCGTGAAGCGATCCCGCGACCAGTCAACGGAGCCGCCGAGCCGCCGCAACTGATTGCAAATCTGTCCGCCGGACTCGTCCTTCCATTGCCAGACGCGCTCCACGAACTTCTCGCGTCCCAGCTCGATTCGAGAAGTGCCCTCATCCTGGAGTTGCCGCTCGACCACCATTTCTGTAGCGATGCCGGCATGGTCCATTCCCGGTTGCCAGAGCGTGTTGCGCCCGAGCATCCTGTGGTAGCGGATAAGCGCGTCCATTATCGTGTCCTGGAACGCATGCCCCATATGCAAGGTTCCCGTCACGTTGGGCGGCGGGATGACGATGCAATAGGGGTCTCCTTTACCGCTCGGTGCGAACCAGCCGTTCTTTTCCCAGCGCTCGTAGTGACGCTTCTCTATATCCTTGGGGCGGTATGTCTTGTCCATGAAAATGGCTTTCAGAAATAAATCGAATCAGGGTGTTGCGCAAACGCAGCTGGATTTAAAGTTTGTGAGTGTCGAGTGTATGCCCCCGCTCGCGATAATCAACAAATCGTTTGCGGCTTCGGGCACGGTCGTCTTCGTCAGAGGTTACGATTTCGGCGACCCGTGGGAAAGAATCGGCGATTTCGGGAATCTTATCGCTCAGGTTGATTAGCAAATCGCAGCTTCGCGACGGCGCGGCATCGCAGCCGACGGTGATCGGCGCCGGGGCGTCCGACAGCGAAGAGTCGAGGACTTCGTGAGGAACAAAACTGCCGTCGCGGAAGGTCCATAACAGGTCGTCGATGTGCTGCACGGATTCACGGTCTGCCGCGTGAATGTGGACGGTGTGGTTCAGGCGATAGGCTTTTTCCGCGAGCCGGCATGCGAATCGGTG
>JBFFKF010000078.1:0-7945 GCA_041555515.1 Woeseiaceae bacterium | reverse complement strand
TTCGAGGTCGGGAAGGTTCTGCAGGCCGGTGTCGTCGGACAGGTTGTCGCGAGCAAGCATGCCGATTTCGCCGAGGGTGACCACGTCGTCGGCATGCTCGGTTGGGAAAACTATTCCCTGACCGACGGCAAGAATATCCGGAAGATCGAGGCAAGCGAGGCACCCTTGTCTTATCACCTCGGCATCCTCGGCATGCCAGGGATGACTGCCTACGTCGGCCTGCATACAATCGCCGGGGCCCAGGCCGGGGAGCAGGTTTTCGTGTCGGCCGCGTCCGGTGCCGTAGGCAGCGTGGTCGGCCAGCTAGCAAAGCTTCACGGCTGCAGCGTCGCGGGTTGTGCCGGTTCGGATGACAAGCTCGCCCTGATGAAAGACGAGTTCGGCTACGATGCGGCGTTCAACTATCGAAACAGCAAATCCCTGCCCGCAAGCATTGCCGCGGTTTGCCCCGACGGTATCGACGTCAATTTCGAAAACGTTGGCGGCGGGATCTTTGAGGCGGCACTCTGGAACATGCGCGACTTCGGACGTGTCGCTTTGTGCGGCATGATCTCGAATTACAACGACGAACAACTGCAACCGGGACCGCGCGGCATGGGGGTGATTATCGTCCGGCGGCTGCGCATCCAGGGGTTCATCGTCACGGATCATCCGGACGTCTGCAAGGAGTATGTTGCGAAAGCAGCGGACTGGCTCAGGGAAGGAAAACTGACATACCGGGAGACGATAGCCGAGGGTATCGAGAACGCCCCGAACGCGTTTATCAGCATGCTCAAAGGCGAAAACACCGGCAAACAGATTGTACAGCTCGCGGCGCCATAACGCCGACACGCTCCGGCAGGCTTTCACAACACAGCTGTAATTAAACGGGAGGGATCTCGAAGGATGGATACGCGCAATGCAAATTGACGACGAAGCGATTGCCAGTACGCGATTGCAGGTCCCGCCGGGACACGTCTCACCAGGAAGGCTCGAACGATTGTTACGGAAAGGCGCGTTCGTCGTCACGACGGAAATTTCGCCACCGGACTCGGCCGACCCGCAGGAAGTCTACGACCGGGCGAAAGTTTTCGACGGTTACGTCGATGCGATGAATGCCACCGATGGTTCGGGCGGCAACTGTCACATGTCGAGCATCGGCATGTGTTCGCTGCTCGCGCATCGCGGTTATGACATGGTGATGCAGATGATCTGTCGCGACAGGAATCGCATCGCCATCCAGAGCGACGTGCTCGGCGCTGCGGCATTGGGCGTGTCAAACATATTGTGCCTGACCGGCGACAGCGTCGAAGGTGGCGATCACCCGGATGCCAAACCTGTATTCGACATCGACAGCTTGTCATTGCTGTCGATGCTCAAGGGCATGCGCGACGACAGCCAGTATCTCAGCGGGCGCAAGCTGACTCAGCCACCGCGCGTCTTCCTCGGCGCCGCGGAAAACCCGTTTGCACCACCGCTCGAGGAACGTCTCGCACGGCTCGAACAGAAGATCGATGCTGGCGCGCAATTCGTGCAGACGCAATACTGCTTCGACATGGACGTGCTCGGCAAATTCATGTCCGGGGCGCGTGACCGGGGGCTGCACGAGAAGGTGTTCATCCTGCTGGGCGTCGGACCGCTGGCCTCGGCGAAATCTGCAAAATGGATTCGCAGTAACATACCCGGCGTATACATTCCCGATGCGATCGTCGAGAGACTGGAGGCCGCAAAGGACCAGGCGCAGGAAGGCGTAAATATCTGCGTGGAAATCCTGCAACAAATCAGGGCAGTCGATGGCGTTAGCGGCGTGCACATCATGGCCTACCGCCAGGAACACCGCGTTCCGGAAATCGTCGAGAAATCCGGCATCCTGGACGGCCGTGTCGCCTGGCGTCCCGGACTGGAGACCGCTTAAGGACAGCCACTGTTTTGCACTAGAATAGCGGGCATTCTGAACATTCCGAGAATCGACGATAACCGGGGGATCGCATGCTGACACGACGAACTTTTGTAGGCGGCCTGTCCGCTGCTACCTTGCTTGCCGCCACGCGGGCGCTCTCAGCGGCTTCCGACCTGACAGAGCTGACCATCAGCGAAGCGTCCGTGCTGATTCGTGCGCGGACGATCTCGCCGGTTGATCTTGCACGTGCCTATCTCGCGCGCATCGAGGAGTACGAGTCGCGCGTCAACGCTTATGTCATGGTAACCGCCTATCTCGCGCTGGAGCAGGCGAGAAGCCTGGAAGCCGAACTCGATTCCGGCCGCTGGCGCGGACCATTGCATGGCATCCCGATCGCGCTCAAGGACAACATGGACACGGCCGGCATCCGCACGACGGCGGCGAGCGGGGTACTGGCAGATCGCGTGCCGGACGAGGACGCCGAAGTCTATCGCCGACTCAAAGAGTCAGGCGCAGTACTCCTTGGCAAGCTCAACCTGCATGAATTCGCCTATGGCGGTACTTCGGCTATCTCGCACTACGGGCCGGTTCACAATCCATGGAATCTCGCGCACATACCGGGCGGTTCCTCCGGTGGCTCGGCTGCGGCCGTCGCGGCACGCCTGTGTGCTGCGGCGCTCGGTACGGACACGCTCGCCTCGATCCGCTTGCCATCGGCCTACTGCGGCATCGTCGGTCTCAAAGCGACGCACGGCCTGGTCAGCATTCGCGGCATCATCCCGATCAGCGAGACCCTGGATCATTGCGGTCCGATGACGCGCACCGTCGGCGATGCCGCGCTCGTGCTACAGGCGATCGCCGGCTACGACCCACTGGATCCCGTGAGCATACGCGCGGAACTGCCGGCTTACACAGGCGCACTGCAGCAGAGTACGTCAGGGCTCAGGCTGGGCATGCCGCAATCGCCGTACTACGAGCGGCTCGATCCGGATGTGGCGAGTGCCGTCGACGCGGCGCTGGACGTATTGAAGACGCTGACTGCCGGGGCCCAGCAAATGAACTTGCCACCGCATCCGGATTTCCCTGTTCTGCTCGCGGAAGCAAGCGCTTACCACAAGCCGTTTCTTTACGACAAGGCCAAACGCAAATTGTACAATCCGGCCACCCTGGCGCGTATCGACGCGGCCGCAGAAATTCCTGCGGCCGATTTCGTCAATACCTATCATGAACTCCTGCTTGCGAGAAAAGCAATCGAGGAAGCGTTTGCTGACGTCGATCTGCTCGTGACGCCAACCACACCCGGATTGCCGGAACGCATCAGGGATGCGATAAATCCTGCCGAAGCTTCGGGCGGGGAACCCGCGCTGCGCAATACATTCGCATTCAACATTTTCGGCATACCGACGATCTCAATTCCCTGCGGTTTCAGCCAGAGCGGTTTACCCATCGGCATACAGATCAGCGGACCGAGGCTGGGCGAGATTCCCGTACTCGCACTTGCTCATGCTTATGAGCAGGCTACTGAATGGCACAAGAGTCAGGCGCCGATTGGCTGAGGCGCAAGGCAATTTGATGCTTGTCCTTGATTGCCTATACCATACGCACGGCACAGGAAACCCGGGCAGGTAATGGCAAACGACAATGGACTGACGCTGGTCGTACTCGCGGCTGGGATGGGCAGCCGTTTCGGCGGCCTCAAGCAACTGGAGCCGCTGAGCGAAGGTGGCAATATCCTGATTGAGTACTCCGTATATGACGCGATTCAGGCAGGCTTCGACAAGGTCGTGTTCATCGTACGGCGCTCTTTCATCGAAGACTTCGAGAAACTGGTCGCGAACCTGGCACAACACGTGGCCGTCGAGTACGCGTTCCAGGACGAATACGATCCGCCGGACCTGGGTTTGCCGGCACGGGAAAAGCCCTGGGGCACAGGCCATGCCCTGCTTGCAGCCGAACACCTGCTCAAGGAGCCTATGGCGGTCATCAATGCCGATGACTATTACGGCAGATCTGCTTATGCTACCGCTGCGCAGTTCCTGAAAGAGCAGTCAAACGATTCGCGAAACTTTGGCATGCTCGGTTACGTATTGCGCAGCGTATTGTCACCTCACGGCACCGTATCCCGCGGCATTTGCCAGCTCGCCGACGATGGAAAGCTGTCGAGTATCGTCGAACACACCAAAGTCGCCGACGAGGGCGGCACGATATCCGCGCTCGACGGCGACGGCCAGGCGACTACCTTGTCGGAGACACAGCTTGCCTCGATGAATTTCTGGCTGTTCACGCCGTCGTTTTTTCCCATGCTGCAGCGGGAAATGCGCGAGTTTGCGGATCAATACCGTAACGACGAGAAAGCCGAATTCCTGTTGCCGGATATCGTTGGTCGCCTCTTGCAGAGTGGCGAGGTGACCTGCGACTGTCTTGCGCATGACGACACCTGGTTCGGCATGACCCACCGTGAAGACCGCGAAAGCGCGGTCGAGACCATTACGCAGATGCACGCCGAAGGCATCTATCCGTCACCGCTGTGGAACGGGGTAACCGTCGATCACTGATCCCAGGGACATCTCACTCAGGTTCAGGCTCGATAGCGAAGTCGTTTCCGCGGCATGTTACGGAAGCGGCCACATCAACGACACATTCGTCGTCACCGCCCGGCAGGGTCCGGTTGAGGTCCGTTTCGTCCTGCAACGCATAAACCGCGAAGTCTTCCTGGATCCACCGGCATTAATGGAAAACATACGCAGGGTGACGGATCATCTCGCGATCCGGGTCCCCGAAGGCCATACCAGCTTGAGCCTCGTGCCGACCATCGACGACCAGGACTTTCACGTCGATGGGGCAGGCGAATACTGGCGCATGTTTCACTTTCTCGAAGGAACGAGAAGCCATGACTCGATCCCGACCCGTGCCCATGCGCGGGAAGCGGCCGCGGAGTTCGGCCGTTTTCAGGCCATATTGCAAGACCTGCCGGGCCCGCGCCTCAACGAGACCATTGCCGATTTCCACAATACGCCGGCGAGATTCGCACAGTTTCACGAGGCGCGGCAGAGCGACAAGCATGCCCGGGTGAGCGATTGCAGTCGTGAGATCGACCAGGCGCTGGAATACGAGAATTGCGCCGCCACCCTCGTCGAACTGCACGAAGCCGGCGACATTCCCGAGCGCGTCACGCACAACGACACCAAGATCAATAACGTCATGTTCGATCTCGAAACCGACCGGGCGGTCTGCGTCATCGACCTCGACACGGTCATGCCCGGACTCGCTCCGCACGACTTCGGTGACCTCGTGCGCACAGCGACGTGCCCCGCGGCAGAAGACGAAGCGGATCTATCCAGGATAACGATGCACATGGATTACTATGCAGCACTGGTCGACGGCTACCTGGGCACCGCTGCAGGTTTTCTCCGGGAAGTGGAAGTCGAGAACCTGGCGCTGGCCGGCAAGATCATCACAATCGAGACCGGACTCAGATTCCTGACGGACTACCTCTCGGGGGACATCTACTTCCGCACGAGCCGGCCAGACCAGAACCTGGACCGGTGCAGGGCCCAGTTTGCCCTGGCCGCATCGATTGAAGCGCAACTCGACGCGATGCGTGACCTGGCGATTGCAGCCTATCGACGCCGTCACTGATCGCCGTCTTTCGATTATCCGGCCAACGCCGCCTCGACTGCCGCAATGTCCTCTTCGGTGTCAACCCCCTGGCCGGGACGAACCGACGCACGGCCGACGCGTACCGTGATACCGAGATACAGGGCACGTAACTGTTCGAGCTTCTCGCACTGCTCGATGTCGCATGGCCCTGCAGCGATGAGCTGCCGCAGCGTCTTGCAGCGATAGGAATAAATGCCGTGATGGCGCAGAGCCGTCTTGATCACCAGGCGGTCCGTGTGCTCGTCGCGGGAGTAAGGGATCGGTGCCCGGCTGAAATAAAGCGCATTGTCATGCTGATCGAGAATTATCTTGGCGACGTTCGGGTTACGCATTTCCTCTTCAGAATCCATCGGACTCGCCAGCGTCCCCATACCGACCGACTCGTCCTCAAGCAACGCAGCGCACTCGTCGATGAGTACCGGCGGCATCAGTGGTTCATCGCCCTGCAGGTTGACGACCGCCAGGTCGTCCGGCCATTTATTCAGTTCACAAACCTCGGCGAGCCGCTCGGTTCCCGAATGGTGATCCGCGCTCGTCATGCAGACCCTGGCACCGAAATCTTTTGCAGCCGTCTCGATCCGTTCGTCGTCCGTCGCAATCCAGACTTCGTCCGCCCGGCTCTTGCGCGCCAGGCGGTATACGTGCTGGATCATTGGTTCGCCCGCAATCGGGCGTAACGGTTTGCCGGGCAACCTTAGGGACGCGTAACGCGCCGGGATCACGACCACGAATTTATTCATAATTCCTGCGTCGGTACGATGTACCGTGCCTTAGGTGATGCGGAGCTTAGCCCGAAACGGCCGAAAATGTCAGCGATAGCGGCCTTTTTGTTGAGCGGCGGAAGCATACCCGGCAAAGTAAGCCTGTCGAAACGCCGCAGTCCCGTGAAGTGCTGATTCTCGATATCGCTTATTTGCTGGCATTCATCCTGCTGTCACCGCTGTGGCTGCTGTTGCTGTTGATCAAACCCGCTTTTCGCGCGGGGATCCGCGACAGGTTTACACCGAGGAGTAGCGGTGAGCGCTCGCAAGCGGCAGTGTGGCTGCACGGCTCTTCTGCCGGTGAGATCGATCTCCTGCGCCCGCTGGTCGCCCGGATCGAGGAGCAGTATCCCGACATCGGTATCGTCGTGTCGGCATTCGCGGTCTCCGGATACACGTTTGCCAGGAAGACCTTTCCGGATCATCGAGTCATCTATTTCCCGGTAGACCTGTCTTTCGTTATTCGACGCTTCCTGCGCGCGGTAAATCCAGTGCTGATCGTAGTCGTCGAGTCGGAGTTCTGGCCGAATTTCTTTGCTGTTGCCGAAAAATCAAGAATTCCATTATGCATATTGAACGGCAAGATGTCGGCAAAGTCCTTTCGCTCGCACAGGATTACCAGGCTGATTCCATGGGCGTTACGCAAGGCGACGCTCTTCGCGGTGCAGACCAATGATCATGCAGAAAGGTTGCGTGAGCTCGGGGTGCCGGCCGATTCGATTCACGTGACAGGGAACATGAAATACGACTTGAGCGACGCGGCGAACGGCACTGAGGAAAGACGCAAGCTTCGATCGCATTACGGGCTCGAGGATGACATGCCCGTGTGGATTGGAGGCAGCATCCATCGTGGCGAAGACGAGGCCCTCGCGTGGGCGCAGAACCGGCTCGTGGAAAGCGGTTACGAATCGCAGCTCGTGCTCGTGCCCCGCTATCCGGCGGAAACCGACGTGATGGTCAACGTATTGCGTGCGCACGGCCTCATGGCAGTTCGCAAGACGGAGCTCGGTGACAATGCGGGGACTGTTTTCGGCGATGCACGCAGTGTTCTGCTGGTCGATACGATGGGTGACTTGAAACGCTATTACGCGATGTCCGATGTCGCATACGTTGGTGGCAGCCTGCACTACCGGGGCAGCAACAAGGGCGGTCACAACCTGATGGAGCCGGCTATCCTGGGCATTGCGCCGATGTTCGGCCCCTACAATTTCAGTTTCCGGGAAACTGTTCGTGCCTTGCTCGGGGGCGGCGCGGGCCTGCAAGTCGGTGACCAGGAAGAGATTTACCAGGCGTTAAAGCGATTCCTCGATAATCCGGGCACTGCGGCCGAAATGGGGGCCAGGGCAAGGCAGGTGATTCTCGGCAATCGCGGCGCCACGGAGCTCAATTTCAGCCTGCTCGAAGCCTATATTTCGGCCCCCTGAACTTGCCCTTTTTGGCGCGGCAGTTCACGATACGCCGTTCGGAAATCCAGGAAACAGAAGCAATCCATGAACACCGTCAAACACGTCAACGTGGCCGGCATCGACTGCGGATCGGACGACCTTTTCCTGATCTGCGGGCCGTGCGTCATCGAGGAGGAATCGATGATGATGCAGACCGCGGAGCGCCTGAAAAAGATCAGCGAGAAGCTCGAACTGCCGCT
>JBFFKF010000077.1:0-8068 GCA_041555515.1 Woeseiaceae bacterium | reverse complement strand
GAGGCGGGACTTGAGCTGATCGACAGCTGCCGATTCGATGTTTAGAACCTTTTCGGCAAGCGCAAGCAAGTCCTTAGATGAGGTCTCCTTCAAAGCCCCGGCTCCGATTGAACTCAAACGCGGATTTTAAACGTTTTGCACCACTACATAGGTCTGGTAGGCGAGATACGCGACAATCAGCCCGAAGCCCTCGGCCCGCGTAATCTGCCCCCTGCCTTCGTATTCGTAGGTCATGGCAAACAGCACCAGGGTGAATGCGACCATGACGAATATGTGCAAGGAAAGCACTGACGGTGGCAATCCCGCCGGCTGAATCGTTGCAGCGACACCAATGACCGCCAGCATATTGAATATGTTCGAGCCAACGATATTGCCGATAGCAAGGCCGTATTCACCGCGGAAGGCACTGACAGCCGAAACCGCCAGCTCGGGTACGCTGGTCGCGAGCGCCACCAGCGTGATGCCGATAACTACCTCTGACACGCCGAGCAACTTGGCAATGTCGACAGCGCCGTCAACCAGCAATTCGGCGCCGAACAGCAGCGTGGCAATGCCGAGAAGCAGCCAGAATATGGACAGCCGCATCGTCATGTGTTTCGGTATCTCGGCATCGAATTCGACTTGCAGCGGATCGGATGCCGAAGACCGGACGCCCAGTCGCGTCAGCCAGATCATGACGATGACCAGGCCAGCCATTAATACGAGTCCGTCTTCCCTGCTCAGGTGCGAGTCCAGGAATAAGGAAACTGTCAGCAGCGATACAGCCAGCAGCGCCGGCATCTCGCGGCGCAGCGTCGCCGATTTCAACTCGACCGGGCGCATCAAGGCAACGGCACCGAGCACCAGCCCTATGTTTGCGATGTTGGAACCGATGGCGTTACCGACCGCGAGATCCGACTCGCCGCGGAGCGCGGCAACGAGAGAGACAAGTATTTCCGGAGCGGACGTGGCGAGTGCCACGATCGTCAAACCGATCAGCAGGGGAGCAATGCCGAGATTGCGCGCCGTGGCGGCTGCACCGTGGACGAATCGGTCTGCTCCCCAGATCAAGAGAAGCAAGCCGACAATTACTTCGAATGCATTGCCAAGCATAAATCAGATTATCAGGTTCTAAGTTCCGGTCTGTCGCCGACTTTGCTCTTGTCTAGCGCAGCGCTCTACCCGGTTCTCCCACTCGGTATACCAATCATACACAATGGGCGGCGCCCGCCAATCTTTTGTTACACTGCGCGCCTTTCGACTACTTTGGAGCGAGGCGAAACATGGATCCGGCCGAGATTAAGGCCCTGATCAACGGCGGCCTGCCGGATGCCGAGGTGAGGGTATTCAGCGACGACAACACCCATTACGCCGCGCTGGTGATATCCGCGGCGTTTGCCGGCATGCGGCCGCTTGCCAGGCATCAGCGCGTATACCAGTGTCTCGGCGAGCGCATGGGCAAGGAAATCCACGCAATGTCGATCCGTGCCTATACCCCCGAGGAATGGCGCGAGCAGGAGTCCGCCGAATAGTGGACCAGCTGCTTATCAGCGGCGGCGCGCGCCTGGACGGCCGTGTCTCGATTTCCGGCGCGAAGAATGCTGCCTTGCCGATCCTGGCAGGCACCCTGCTTGCGACTGAAGCCGTGACCATCAGAAATGTGCCGCATCTCAAGGATGTCGCGACGACGATCACCTTGCTGCAAAGCATGGGCGCACAAGTCACGTTCGATGAAAAGCTGAATGTTGAGGTCAACTGCAACGCGATAAGCCAGCGCCGGGCACCATACGAACTCGTGAAGACGATGCGCGCGTCGATACTCGTACTGGGGCCGCTTGTCGCACGTTTCGGAGAAGCCGATGTGTCCTTGCCCGGGGGGTGTGCGATCGGAACGAGACCGGTCAATTTGCATGTACAGGGTCTCGAAGCCATGGGCGCCAGGGTCTCCGTCGAGAACGGCTTCATTCGCGCCAGGGCGGACCGGCTGCAAGGGGCGCATATCGAGTTTGACACGGTCACGGTGACCGGCACCGAGAATCTCATGATGGCGGCAACCCTGGCCGAGGGTGAAACGGTGCTGGAAAACGCTGCTCGTGAGCCCGAGGTCGCGGACGTCGCGGATTTCCTCAACGCAATGGGGGCGAAAATAAGCGGCGCCGGTAGCGGCGTAATCAGGATCGAGGGTGTCGACGAGCTGGGAGGTGCCGACTACGCGGTCATGCCGGATCGCATCGAGACCGGTACCTACCTGGTTGCCGCGGCGATAACCGGTGGCAAGGTGCGGCTGAATCGTGCCGCACCGGGCAGCCTCGATGCCGTGACCGGCAAACTTCAGGAAGCCGGCGGGAGCATAAGAACCGGTGCCGACTGGATCGAACTCGACATGCAGGGCCGGCGGCCAAAGGCGGTCGACATCATTACCGATCCTTATCCGGGTTTCCCGACTGATATGCAGGCACAGTTTTGTGCACTGAACGCGATCGCTGACGGTGTCGGCACGGTTACCGAAACCATTTTCGAAAATCGCTTTCAGCACGTGCTCGAATTGCAGCGCATGGGCGCCAACATCGAAATAAAAGGCAACACGGCTGTATGCCACGGCGTCGACAGGCTGGCAGCCGCCCCGGTGATGGCAACCGACTTGCGCGCTTCGGCCGGACTTGTCCTCGCAGGCCTGGCCGCCGCCGGCGAGACGCTGGTGGATCGGATCTACCACATAGATCGCGGTTACGAACGCATCGAGGAAAAACTGCAGGCTCTGGGGGCGGTTATTAAAAGAGTACCCGGCTAGTTGCCGGTCGCGAACTCCGGCCGTTCGGCTACAACGAGTGTCGCCGTGAATCGCCGGCCGTCACGCCAGGCCTCGACCTCGACTTGCTCTCCGGGATTCATTCGCGCGACCAGGAGCAGTGCTTGCTGGCGGGAACGAATCGGCTCGCTGTCGATTCCCAGGATCACGTCACCCGGCTGCAATCCTGCGGCGTCCGCGGGCCCGGCCGTGACGACGGAACTGAGCAGAATGCCCAGGTTAGGATCGAGCCCCAATGCCGCAGATTCTGCGCGGCTCAGCTCGTCGGGGCGCAAGCCCAGCCAGCCACGAATGACGCGCCCGTGCCTTTTGATTTCCTCGACGACGCCGCGTACGAGATCGACCGGGATGGCAAATCCAATGCCCTCGGTGCCGGCGTCCTGTGCCAGCACGGCCGTGTTGATGCCGACCAGCTCGCCCTTGCTGTTGATCAGTGCTCCGCCCGAATTGCCCTCGTTGATGGCCGCATCGGTCTGAATGAAGTTCTCGAAGGTCAGGAGCCCGAGCAAGCCGCGACCCGTCGCGCTGACAATGCCCTGCGTTACCGTCTTGCTCAAGCCGTAAGGATTACCGATCGCGAGGACGACGTCGCCGATGCGTAACTGATCCGAGCGGCCGAGTGGAATCGCGGGCAAAGGTCCGAGGTCGACTTTGAGCACTGCGAGATCGGTCTCGCGGTCGACGCCGACCACGGTCGGGTTGGCGATGCGGCCGTCGGCCAGCTGCAGGCGAATTTCCGCGGCGTCGGCGACAACGTGAAAATTTGTGACGAGATAGCCCTCACTGTCGATGACCACAGCCGAACCGAGGCCGGTATTGAGCTGAAATCGGTCGGTCCCTCCTGATGCATCACTCGCGGCGACCAGCCGCCGCGTATAGACATTGGCGACCGCGGGCGCGCTGATATCCACGGCGTCAGCGTAACTGGCGAGCTGGCCTGCGATGGTGGCCCGGCTCGAATCGAGCGCCGGCAACAGTTGCGGCCGCACGAGGACGATGACGAACGCCACCGCGAGACCCACCACGATCGATTGCACTAGGAAAATTAGAACCGGTTGTAGTCGTGCCAAGGTGCCACCGCAAAGTGTTCAAACGGTCATCTTCATGGATGCGCAGAGCGAAACATTGTCATTTTACCGCCTAGCCAATTTTGTGTGGCCGCGTGTATAATGCGCCACTGGTTCCGCACCGAGTCCCGATACAACCGCCATCCTGACGGCAAACCGGGCCTGCTGCAAATCTTTCAGTAATCGAATACAGCAACAAACCGTCCAAGTGAGAGGTCCTGTCAAATCGTTGCAAGGAATGCGTTGGTTGGGCAGTGACAGCACGGGCGATTCGCAAGCAGTTACTGGCTCAGGTGTGTGCCACTTTGAACCCGAAACGCGCTTTTCTGCTCGCCCGTTGAATTTCTCTCGGTGGAACGGAGCGTCGAGATTGGGAGTATTTGATGACCGACGACGTTGATCAAAAAAGACGTCAATTTCTGACAATGGCCACGGCCGTCACCGGCGGGGTAGGCATAGCCTTCGCCGCAGTTCCGTTTCTGGCATCGTTGAAGCCGAGCGCTCGCGCGCTGGCTCTCGGCGCCCCGGTCGAGGTTCCTGTCGGCAGCCTGGAACCCGGCGAGATGGTGCGGGTCATGTGGCGCGGCCGGGTGGTGTTTGTCCTGCGACGGGATCAGGAAATGTTGTCGCGGCTTAAGGAAGTTACCAATCTGCTGCGTGATCCCGATTCGGAAGTGCAGGAGCAGCAACCCGAATTCGCGGTCAACGAATATCGCTCGCTCAAGCCGGAGTTTCTCGTGGTCGAAGGATCGTGCACGCACCTCGGTTGTGCTCCGCTTCCCGAATTTCAGGTAGGCCCGGCGGAAGACTGGTTTGGCGGCTTTTTCTGTCCTTGCCACGGCTCGCGCTTCGATCTGTCTGGCCGTGTTTATAAAGGAGTACCGGCGCCGACCAACATGCGCGTGCCGCCGTACAGGTTCATTCGTGAGGACGTGATCATGATTGGCACGGAATCGGAAGTGGCGTAATGGCGCGTATCGAATCTGAAATCGGAATCCCCAAAGGCGGCTTCCTGAAATGGATTGACGATCGTTTCCCGTGGACGGAAACGATGAAATTGCACGCCACCGAATACTACGCCTCGAAGAACTTCAACTGGTGGTACATATTCGGCGTCCTGGCATCGATGGTGCTGGTCATGCAGATAGTAACCGGCATATTTCTGACGATGAACTACAAACCGTCGGCTGCTGAAGCATTTGCATCCGTCGAGTACATCATGCGTGATGTGGAATGGGGCTGGCTGATTCGCTATGCGCATTCCACCGGCGCATCGTTTTTCTTCCTGATAATTTATTTGCACATGTTCCGCGCTATGCTGTACGGCTCGTACCAGAAACCCCGCGAGCTGATCTGGATCATCGGCATGCTGATTTTCTTGCTGACCTTTGCCGAGGCGTTCGCGGGTTACCTGTTACCGTGGGGACAAATGTCGTACTGGGGCGCCCAGGTGATCATTTCGCTGTTCGGGGCGATCCCTGGTATCGGCGAGTGGCTGGTCGACTTTATTCGTGGAGATTATTCGATCTCCGACATTACGTTGAATCGTTTTTTCGCTCTGCACGTAGTCCTCATTCCGCTCGCGATGATCATGCTGGTATTCGTGCATATCGTGGCCCTGCACCATGTCGGATCGAACAATCCGGACGGCATCGAAATAAAAGAAAACAAGGACGCTAATGGCGTACCGCTGGATGGTGTGGCATTTCATCCTTACCACACGACGAAGGACCTGGTAGGGATCATCGCCTTCCTGATGATCTTCTGCGCCGTCATGTTCTTTATGCCGGATATGGGGGGCTATTTCCTGGAGTACGCAAATTTCGAGAAAGCGAATACGTTGGCAACACCCGAACACATTGTGCCGGTCTGGTATTTCACGCCGTACTATGCGATTTTGCGCGCCGTGCCGGACAAACTGTGGGGGGCTATCCTGATGGTCGCTGCAGTTTTGTTGCCGTTTTTCCTGCCCTGGCTCGACCGGTGCAGGGTCAAGTCCATCCGCTACCGTGGCTGGATTTACAAGCTGGCGCTGACGTTGTTCGTCATTAGTTTCATTACCCTGGGCTGGTTGGGCATGCAGCCAGCAACGTCGGTTTACGTCATGCTGGCGAGAGTCTTCTCCGTTATTTACTTCGGCTTCTTCCTCCTCATGCCGTATTACACGGTGATCGACAAAACCAAGCCGGTGCCGGCAAGGGTTGTCTACCATGGGTAGCGTGAGGAGGTTGGTGCTGCCGCTGGCCGTGGTGCTCGCCGCATCAAATGCGTTCGGCGCCGGCAACCTGGTGCTGGAGCCGGCGGGCAATGACCCTGGCGACGTGCAATCGCTGCAACGAGGCGCAAGAAATTTCATGAATTATTGCGCCGGCTGCCATTCCGCAAAGTACGTTCGCTTCAGCAGCATCGCCGACTATCTCGAGCTGACCGATGAACTGATGATCGAAAACCTCATGTTCAATGCCGAGAAGACCTACGAGACGATACAAAGCAACATGGCGCCGGAAGATTCGGTCCGCTGGTTCGGAAGTTCTCCGCCTGATATGTCTTTGATGGCAAGGGCCAGAACGACCGACTACATTTACAATTTTCTCAAGGGATTCTATGTTGATGCTGATAGCCCGACAGGTGTCGATAACCTCGTTCTCGCCGGCACCAGCATGCCGCATGTCTTGTGGGATTTGCAGGGTTTTCAGAAAGGCGTATTCGGCGAAGACCAGCATGGGATGCTCACGTTCCAATATTTTGAACCGCTGACGCCCGGCTCGATGTCCGCCGAAGAATTCGACAGCTTTGTTCGCGATACCGTTAATTTCCTGGAATTCATCAGCGAGCCTGTGCGATCGACCCGGCGGGCACTCGGTGTGTGGGTCCTGGGCTTTCTGGCGATATTCCTGGTTCTGGCTTCGCTGTTGAAGAAACAGGTATGGAAGGACGTCAGGTAATCGATACGTCGGCCAGGTTGGACAACGGTAACGCAGCACAAATGGCAAAATCTCCGAAGGGGGCCCTAATATGGCAGTGATTGCCAATCGACGATCCGTGATGACGCTTTTTTCGAAGCCGACATGCATACACAGCCACCGTACTCGTCTCGTACTGGCTGAAAAAAATATCAATATCGATATTGCAGAGATTGAAGGGCCGGACCTTCCCGAAGATCTCATGGACCTGAATCCGTATCACACCGTACCGACGCTGGTCGATCGCGATCTCGTGTTGTACGACTCGCGTGTCATCATCGAATACCTCGATGAACGATTCCCGCATCCGCCATTGATGCCGGTTGACCCGGTTACCCGCGCACAATTCCGCCTGGCGCTATTTCGCATTGAGACCGACTGGTATCAGCTCGCCGAACAATTCGAGGCTGACGGCGACCGTAAGCCAGCAACAAAATCGCGAAAAATGCTCAGGGAGAGTATCCTGGCCAGTGTCGACCTCTTTAGCGCCAAGAGATATTTCCTCAGTGACGAATTCTCGCTCGTCGACTGCAGTATCGCACCGATCCTGTGGCGATTGCCGGTGTACGGAATCGAACTCGGTGCCCAGGCCGAGCCGATCGAAATGTACATGAAGCGGGTATTCGAGCGGCGCTCGTTCCAGGACAGCCTCACCGAGCTCGAGCAGGAAATGAGACTCTAGCAGTTGCGCCCTCGGCGGGTATCATGCAGGCTGCCGGGAGCGGCCTTTTAGGACAAGCGAAAGGAATTCATCGAAGATGCTCTGCCGCAGCAAAAAACCCGTCTATGTTGAGGCCTGCCGGTGAGCAGTCCGAGCCGATCAAAACGCCCGTACCTGATTCGCGCAATGCACGAATGGATGGGCGACAACGGACATACGCCGCATATCGTGATTGATGCCGCGATCGACGGCGTTACTGTGCCAAGCGAGCATGTCAAGGACGGCAAGATCATCCTGAACATCAGCCATTCGGCCGCGCACAATCTCAAATTGACCAACGCGGCGGTGAGTTTCCGCGCGCGTTTCAGCGGCGTGCCGTTCGATGTCTGGGTGCCCGTTGCGGCCGTCCTGGGAATTTATGCGAAAGAGACCGGGCAGGGGATGATCTTCTCGCACGGTGCTGATAAGCCGGAACCGCCCGATGGACCCGAAGACCAGGAGAAACCGCGCAGCAGCCGCTCGCACCTCAAAGTCGTGAAATAAAAGGGAACGGCCGACAATCTTTTTGAGAGGCGTGGCACATTCGCCG
>JBFFKF010000076.1:0-8107 GCA_041555515.1 Woeseiaceae bacterium | reverse complement strand
TAGGCGAGTTCGCTGATGCGCTGGTTGGGTCGCGACAGTTCCTGGAACGCCTGGTAGGAAGCGTTGATACGTGACGCCCACTCGTCTCTCGCGACGAGTTCCTCGATCACTTCCTTGCTCAGCCGGCGCAACAGCGCCAGCACGTCGTCAGGCAGCCGGCGGATCTCGATATGCGGATCCTCTTGCATCTGTTTGAGCGCCACAGCGTTGCCCCAGGTGTATTCGGCCATCATTTCCACATTGATTGCTGCACAAGCATTGGCGAGGATTTCCTGCAGATCCGCCGGCAATGAGTTCCATGCATCCAGGTTGACGGTGCATTGCAGCATCGGGCTGGTCTCATGCCATCCGGGGTAGTAGTAATAGCGTGCCGCCTTGTGCAAACCGAGCGAGAGGTCGTTGTACGGGCCGACCCATTCCGCGGCGTCGATGGCCCCCGTTTGCAAGGACGTGAAAATCTCCGACGCCGGCACCGTTATCTGCGTCACCCCCGCGCGTTGCATCACCTCACCGCCCATGCCGGGGATGCGCATCTTGAGGCCCTTGAGATCCTCGGCCGAATTGATCTCCCTGTTGAACCAGCCCGCCATTTGCACGCCAGTGTTGCCGGCGGGAAACGGGATAACGTTGAGCGGCCCGTACAGCTCGCGCCACAACTCGAGGCCGCCGCCGTAATAGATCCAGGCGTTGATTTCGTGCACCGTGTGGCCGAACGGGATCGCGGTGAAATACTGTGCGGCCGGTATCTTGCCGCGGTGGTAATACGCCGAGTCGTGCCCCATCTGCACCGTGCCGCGGCTGACCGCATCCAGGACCTCGAGCGCCGGCACCAGTTCACCGCCTGCGAATATCTTGATCTTCAGGCGGCCGTTGCTGGCTTTCTCGATTCGCTTTGCAAGATTCTCGACGCCGACGCCCAGCCCCGGCAGACCCGGCGGCCATGAGGTCGCGAGATTCCACTCGAAGGTCTCGGTGGGGACGCTGCCTGCCGCCCCACAATCCGCGGCTTGCCGGCTGCACGCCGCGGCGCCTGCCGCCACGGCGAGGCCGCTGACAAAGTCTCGTCTTTTCATACTGCTCGTTACTCCTTATGGGCTGGCCGCACAGTGTAGTGGGCCTTTCCCGCGCTGCAAAACGCTTTTCAATCGTTTCATTACCTCCACTGGAGTACCGAAAAGCCGCCAAAAAGTAATGGCTATTTCCCACTTATTCCTTTAAGTTTATAAAGTGGTGTTTTTATCTTCTTATACGCGTTATTTCGTCTCTTAGTGGGATAGAAAGGACAAATTTGCTCAAAAAAAGGCCTCGATCTTGCGACCGAGGCCCCCCATCCGTGGCACGGGAAGCCGGATTCAGCCTTCCCTGGCCGCATACGACCCGTACATTCCTGTTCGCAGGCAGTTGCCGGGATTTCCTCCCGCATATTGAGCCTGCCACGATCCGGGGACTGCCGGCGTTCAATAAATTGAGGGATCGAGCCATAAACGGCGTTTATCATTGCCGCAGGTGTATTTGAGTATCCTGCAACGATGATTGCCCTGATTCAGCGAGTTTCTTCTGCCGAGGTAACGGTGGACGGAAGGGTCGTCGGCGCAATCGGCCGTGGCATCCTGGCGCTGGTCGCGGTGCAGCCGGATGACGCTGCGCCGCAGGCAGCGCGGCTCGCCGAAAGGGTGCTCACCTACCGGGTGTTTCCCGATGCGGAAGACCGCATGAACAGGAGCCTGCTGGACGAAGGCCTGGGCTTGCTGGCCGTGCCGCAGTTCACGCTGGCGGCGAACACCAGGAAAGGCACCCGGGCGAGTTTTACCAAAGCGGCCCCGCCGGAGCTCGGGCGCGAATTATTCGAGCAGTTCATCGTCGAATGCAAAAAGCGCCTGCCGCACGTTGAAAGTGGCGAATTCGGCGCCCATATGAAGGTATCCCTGGAAAACGACGGCCCGGTGACGTTCTGGCTCGAGTCGTGATTTGCATAGGGTTTTGTTGCTTCCGCAGGGGTATCATGAACCTTTCGCGCCTGCTCGAAGCTTCGAGCCGGAACGAAAACCTGTTAGAAATAGGGGCAATGCCCCAGGAGTTTTAGCATGCTTTCCAACATCGGTCCGGTCCAATTACTGATCGTGCTTGTCATCGTGCTGGCGATCTTCGGTACCAAGCGGCTGCGCACGCTCGGTTCCGACCTCGGCAGCGCCGTAAAGGGATTTCGATCCGCGATGAATGAAGCAGAGCAGGAGACCACCGAACAGATCGACGACCAGTCAGGCGACGCAAGTTTCGACAGCACGCCCGTCGATGAACCCAGCAAAGAAAATCAAAGCTAGACCGGGATACCGTCATGTCGGGAATCGGCTTTTGGGAGCTGATCATTCTGTCTCTCATCGGGCTTATTGTTCTGGGCCCGGAGCGTTTACCCCGCGTCGCCAACCAGCTCGGTAGCTGGCTCGGCCAGGCGCGCCGCATGACGCGCGTCATGAAACGCCAGCTCGAGGAAGAGCTCAACTTCGAAAACGAGCTGAAAATAAAACCACCAAGCCGCGAACCCTCCTCCCGACCAGCCTATACGCCGCCACGCGATGACGATGAACACTCCGAAGCGCATGGCAAAGGCGAGCCGGGCACCGGTGTCGGTGACGAAGAGCAGGCCGCTGTAACCGCGTCCGAGAAAAAGAACGACAAGGCAACGCCGACCAGCGATACGGCCGAAGAACCGTCGTGACCGAAGAGCAAAAAACCGAAGCCAACGGAGAAGAGGAAGAAGCGCTCGCGGAGGGCACGCTGCTGTCTCACCTGATCGAGCTGCGCAGCCGCCTGCTGAAGATTGCCGCCGCGGTCGTCGTCGTGTTCATCGCCCTGCTGCCGTTTTCGACCAGGATATTTACACTCGTCTCGGAGCCGCTGCGCGAGGTGCTTCCCGGCGGCGCGATGATTGCGACGCAGGTTGCATCGCCGCTCTTGACGCCATTCAAGATGACGTTTTTCGTCTCCCTGTTTATCGCCATGCCGGTCGTCTTGTACCAGGTATGGGCGTTCGTCGCGCCGGGCCTGTATAAGAAAGAAAAACGCTTCGCTATGCCGCTACTCGCATCGAGCATCTTGCTGTTTTATCTCGGCATCGCGTTCGCATTCTTCGTGGTGTTCCCGCTGATGTTCAATTTCTTCACGGCGGTAGCGCCCGAGGGCGTCGAGGTGCAGACGGATATCTCGCAGTTCCTCGACTTCATTACGACAATCGTCTTTGCGTTCGGCATCGCGTTCGAAGTGCCGATCGCTACGGTACTGGTCGTCTGGACCGGCCTTACCTCACCGTCGAAACTTGCGAAAGCCCGCCCGTACGTATTCCTCATGGCTTTCATCATCGGCATGTTCCTGACACCGCCCGACGTCATCAGCCAGACCCTGCTCGCCGTGCCCGTTTACCTGCTCTACGAACTCGGCATCTTCATGTCGAAGATATTCTCGATCAGGGAAGAAGAACCCGAGGAAGAAGCGGCCGCCGCTGAGTAAGCAATCGCTGTTTCGGGCAGCAGTCGCGGTTGTCACTAATCGTCGATGAACTCCTGCCAGTCGCTTTGCTGCGGTTTGGCCGTCAGCAGGCTGACCACGACGAGCGTCGTTACCGTGACGATCACCGCCGGCAATGCGATGTAGTCGGTGTCCATCGGGAACGTGACGCCGAGGATCGTCGGCCCGTTATCGCTGCCTTTGAAAATCGCATTCAGTATCGCAATCGTCATGACCGTTGCCATGCCGGAGGCGATGGACAATACGCCCGCGATCCTTGTCACGCGTTTCCAGAAGAACGCTGCAAGTAATGGCGGTGCGAGTGACGCGCCGATCATCGTGTAGGACATCAGCGCCATCTCGAGTATGGTCTCGAACTGGCTCATCATCAGGTAGGCGAGCACGCCGATCGTTATGATTGCGCCGCGTTGAATCCATACGACCTGGGATTCCGTGGCGCTCTTATAAAAGAATGCCTGGATGATATCGCGCGTGACGTTGGTCGAGGTCACCATCAGGAAGGTATTGCCGGTCGAGATGATGATCGCCGCACCGGCTGCAAGTAACACCGAGCCAACGATGACCGGTAGCTGCTCGAAACCGATGCGCAGGATAATTTCCTCTGCCATAGCGCGATTGATGCTGCCATCGGCCATGAAGAAACGCGGGTCATCCGCATAGATCGCAAAGCCTACCAGTGCGATCAGCATCATCAGTGTTTCGATGATAACCACACCGATGAACATCCCCATCACGGCGCGGCGTGCGTTGGCAGCGGTGTCCGCTGAGGAAAACTTCTGGTACATGCTGCTCTCGCTCATGAGCAGCAGGAAAGTCGGCAACGCGATGCCGAGCACCCAGAAAAAGTCGTGGCCGCCCATGACCTCGAAATGACTCGGCTGTGTGTCATTGATCGTCGTCACCACGGCATCGATGCCGCCGTGCGCGGCAATCGCAAACGGCAGCGTTATCACCATCGCAAGCAGCATGATGCTGCCGTTGAAGATGTCGATCGAGACAATCGATACCATGCCGGCAAGCACGGTGAAGCCGACGATCAGCACGCAAGCGATGATCATGCCCTGGTCGGGTGTAATCGAACCCTCCGAGAGAATCGAGATGAAGCGGCCACCGCCTTTGAACTGGTAACCGGCAATGACCATGTAGGCAATGATGATCGTGATCGTGCCGAGGACCTTCGCCACCTGGTTGTAGCGGGTCTCCAGGAGATCGGTCAGCGTGTATTGCGCAATCCTGCGCACTCGCGCCGCGATAAAATAGACAACCAGTATTCCTATCCAGGCGCCGGAGGAGAACCAGAGTTCGGAGATCCCGGTGCGGAATGTCAGTCCCGCGGTACCGAAGAGACTGCCCGAGCCGGTCCAGGTGCAAACCAGCGTCGCAACGAGCAGGTACACCGGCACGCTGCGCCCGGCAACAATGAAATCATCGGCTGATTTGACCGTGCGGCTCTTGTAAACGGCAACGCCGATCAGGAACAGTACGTAGGTGGTGACAACGGCGATGTGCATGACTGGCGGCTCTCTTGTCGCTTGTTATGGCCCGACTGCCGCGGACAAAGCTATCACAAAGCGCCAACCCGCGGCATTTCAGCTGCTAGAATGGCGTCAAAACAGGGTCGCTCGTTCGGCGATCCTCTATACGAATAATTAGCGGGGACAATCCATGTCTGAAGAACAAGAGAACGACGCGCCAGTGTCTGCAAGCCGCAGTGCGCGGATGCTCGAGGCCGTAGAACGTATCGGCAACAAGCTGCCCGACCCCACCATCCTGTTCATCGCGCTGCTGTTCATAGTCTGGTTGTTGTCCTGGCTGTTGTCGTACGTGACATTCGGGGTCATCGACCCGAGGTCCGGCGAGCCGATCGTCGTCATCAATCAGCTGACGGGCGGCGCGATGACCGCGTTTCTCTCCGGCATGGTCACAAACTTTGTCACCTTCGGTCCCGTCGGCACGGTCCTGGTCGCCATGCTCGGTATCGGCGTTGCCGAGCACTCCGGATTCATTACCACTGGCATTCGTGCGCTACTCAACGTCACCGCGAAATGGCTGTTGACGCCGATGGTTATTCTCGTCGGGATCGTCAGCCACTCGGCCGTCGACGCCGGTTACGTACTCGTCATTCCCCTGGGCGGCGTTATTTTCTATGCGGCCGGGCGGCATCCGCTGGTTGGCATTGCAGCGGCTTTCGCCGGTGTTTCCGGTGGTTTTTCCGCCAACTTCGTGCCGGCCGCCCTTGATCCCCTCCTGCAGGGTCTCACCCAGGGAGGAGCGCAACTCTTAAACCCCGGAATGGAAGTCAACACGCTCAATAACTATTTCTTTACGACCGCGTCTTCTCCGCTGATCATCGGGCTCGGCTGGTGGCTGACGGAGCGTGTCGTCGAACCGCGAATCAAGGGCACGCCGATCGACGGCGACGAGGAAGACCTCCCCGAGGTTCACGACCTGACGGATCCAGAGCGCAAGGGATTGCGCTGGTCGCTGATCGTCATAGGCCTGGGTATCGTCTTGTTGATCGCTACCCTGATACCCGCCGATTCGGCCTGGCGTGACGCTAACGGCAACCTGGCGAGTTTTTCCGCGCCCATCATGCGTTCGATCGTCGCGCTCATTTTCATTTTCTTCCTGCTGCCCGGCATCGTATTCGGCTACGTGGCGGGTACCTTCAAGGGCGCGAAGGACATCATCGACGGCATGACGCACTCGATGCACCAAATGGCCTATTACCTGGTCATCATGTTCTTCATCGCGCAGTTCGTTTACGCGTTCGGCACCTCGAACCTGGGCACGCTGCTTGCGCTCGAAGGGGCGGCGGGGCTCAAGGCGCTCGCGCTGCCATCTGCGATCACGATCGTCGGCATCATTCTCCTGTCGGCAATCGTGAATATTTTCATCGGTTCAGCGAGCGGCAAGTGGGGCATGCTTGCGCCGATCTTCGTGCCGATGCTGATGACGCTCGGTATTTCGCCCGACCTGACACAGGCTGCCTACCGTATCGGCGATTCGAGCACTAACATCATCACGCCGCTGATGCCGTACTTCCCGCTGGTCGTCGTATATTGTCAGCGGTATGTGAAAAACACCGGAATAGGCACGCTTGCGGCAATGATGCTGCCGTATTCGCTCACCTTCCTGGTGTTATGGACCTTATTCCTGCTGCTGTATTGGTGGGTGGGGTTGCCGTTAGGATTTCAAGCGAGCTACGAATACGTGCCCTAGATTGGCCGTGCACTAAAGCTCAGTCTGCACCCGGTCCGCCCACTGATGTCCGATCGTGGACATCGGTGCTCGCGGACCGCCATTTATTGGCTGGGGATCGATTGGTACCGGCCTGAGTGCGACATTGTGCAAAGCAGGCAAACCCGCGCGCACTGATCCTCAGATCCGACTATTGCCCCAGGCAGACTCCGGCGTAGGCCAGGCGCTGGCCGGCATTTTCGAGCTGGCAATCGTTTTCGTAAGTGACGCCGTCGAGGCCGCATACCGGCTGGTAAACCCGCGGGCAGTTACGGCCCTGCGCCTGGCACAGCCCGGCATACATGATGCGTGCGCCGGCGCGTTCAGCGAGGCAGGCATTGCCATACGTCAGGTCATCGGCGCCGCACACCGGCACGTACATCTGCGGGCACGGCCGCATGCTGCAGCCGCCTTCCGTCACGGTTTGATACCCGGCGCCCAAAGCTTCGCATGCATTCGTATAGGTTTGGCCGTCAGGGGCACAGACCGGCATGTAAATCTCCGGACAATTATTGACATCACAGGCGCCCGCGCGCTGCACGGCGATTCGCGCGGCGTCCGCTTCGCAGCGATTCGTGTAGGTACGCCCATTCACGCCACAAACCGGATCGTAATCGCGCGGGCAGCCGGTCACTTCACAGGAACCGAGGCCCGCAATCTCCACCCCCGCGGCGCTCGCGAAGCAGACATTGGAGTAAGTATTGCCGTCCACGCCGCACACTGGCTCGAAGTCCTCCGTGCAACTATCGACGTCCGAGGCACAGATACCGTAGGAGGCGATTGCCACATTCGCCGCTGAAGCCAGGCATTCGTTGCTGTAGGTATTGCCGTCGGCGCCGCAGACCGGTTCGAAGCTATCGGGACAGACTTCTTCTTCTCCCGCTTCCGCGACTTCGGGCTCCTCGACCTCGATCACGCACTCGCCCCTGCTGGCAATCTCGATCCCCGCGGCACCTGCGACACAGTCATTACTGTAAGTCTTGCCGTCGACACCGCAGACCGGGTCGTACTGCATGGTGCAGGCCACCGAATCGCGTGCCTGTGCAAGCAATATGGACCGCTCCGTTTGCGCCGTGGCCGTCACGGACCAGGCAAGAACCAAAAGCATGCCGACTGATTTTTTCAGGAATTTAATCATCGTGAATTTAGTTGGAAGCCCTTGGGGCTTAGACGTGACACGCTTGCGTAGGTTCAAATCGCTACGGCGCTGCCCCAGTAGTTATAACAAACAAATTTTGGACCGGGAATATACATTCTCTCATCGACATCGACCCGGAAACCGCCCTCGGTCAGAAGCGCCGGAATATCGCGATTCAACTGGCAGCCGCCCATGGTGCTGCTCCAG
>JBFFKF010000075.1:0-8378 GCA_041555515.1 Woeseiaceae bacterium | reverse complement strand
TGGTGGCCAGGGGCGGAATCGAACCACCGACACGAGGATTTTCAGTCCACTGCTCTACCAACTGAGCTACCTGGCCACCAGCTGGGCTCTTGTGAGAGCGGGGTATTACAACGGTGTTGGATTCGCCAGTCAATAAAAAAGCCGGGCTTGCGCCCGGCTTAGGAACAGGCCTGATCTTAAGGGGGAATTAGATCAGGCTGCTTTTAAAGCGTCATTTGCCGACTGGTACTCGTAACCGAGGTCGTGAGCGACTGCCTCGTGATTCACGTGGCCGGCGTGCACGTTGAGGCCGTTTGCGAGGTGGCTGTCCCGCAGCAGTGCTGCGGCCCATCCCAGGTTGGCCAGGTCCTTGACGTACGGCAAGGTGACGTTAGTCAGTGCAAACGTCGATGTCCTCGGCACCGCGCCCGGCATATTCGTGACGCAGTAATGAACGACATCATCCACGACGTAGGTCGGCTCTGCGTGGGTCGTCGGCCGGCTGGTCTCGAAGCATCCGCCCTGGTCGATCGAGATATCGACCAGCACCGTGCCCGCTTTCATGTGCTTGACGTCCTCTGCGGTAACCAGCTTCGGTGCCGCCGCGCCTGCGATCAGCACTGCACCGATGACGAGATCCGCCTCCATGACCAGCGTTTCGATGACATGTTTTGTCGAATATTGTGTCCTTAAGCGCCCCCCATAAATGTCGTCTATCTCTCGCAGTCTCGGTATCGAGCGATCCAGTATCGTGACCTGTGCGCCGAGTCCCATTGCCATTTCAGCGGCATTGGTGCCGGCGATTCCACCGCCGATGATCACCACATGCCCCGCCGCGACGCCGGGTACTCCGCCCAGCAGCACGCCGCGACCGCCGTTCGCTTTCTGCAGTGAATAAGCGCCTGCCTGTATCGACAGGCGTCCGGCGACCTCGCTCATCGGGGTCAGCAACGGCAACGAGCCGTCATCGGCTGTAACCGTCTCGTAGGCGATCGCCGTGGTGCCCGATTTCACCAGCGCTTCGGCCTGCGCGGGATCTGCGGCCAGGTGCAGGTAAGTGAACAGCACGTGGTCCGGGCCGAGCATCGCGCACTCGTTGAGCTGCGGTTCTTTGACCTTGACGATGAGCTCTGCCCGTTCGAACACCTCTTCTGCGCTGGCAACGACCTTCGCGCCGGCCTTCTCGTAGTCGGCGTCCGTCAGGCCGATGCCGGCGCCGGCATTGGTCTCGACGATCACTTCGTGACCGTCGTGGACGAGTTCGCTGACGCCCGCCGGCACCATGCCGACCCGGTATTCGAGCGTCTTGATTTCCCTGGGTACTCCGACTCTCATGCTTTGGCCCCCTTATCGGTATTTTTCACACCCATTCCGCAGATTACTCCTATCAGTGCGCAATCTGCTTGCCAATTCGGTGACTTATTCGGTTGAATATGGCATCTTCTGCGAAATTTAATACTACTTTTCGAAGAATCTGCCATGATTGTAGACCGCTATGACAAGGCTATCCTCGCCGAGCTGCAGCGCGACGGCCGGATCAGCAACGTGCAACTTGCAGGGCTCGTGAATCTGTCCGAATCCGCCTGCCTGCGCAGGGTACGGGCGCTCGAGGAAGCGGGCCTGATCGAGCGTTACGTCGCGCTGCTGGACCAAAAGAAAGTGGGCCTCAGCGGAACCGTGTTCGTGCATATTGCGCTGCGCCGCGAAGAACAGGCACAGCTCGCCGAATTCGAGGCGGCCGTGCAGGGCATCCCCGAAGTCATGGAATGCCACCTGATGACTGGCGAATTCGATTATCTGCTGAGGGTCGTCATCGCGGACATGGCCGACTTCGAGCGCTTGCACAATGAGTCTCTGACGCGTCTGCCTGGCGTGGCGCGGGTCAATTCGAGCGTCGCTATCAGGACGGTTCGCAAGAGGACGGAGTTGCCACTGAAATAATCGAGACAGGCGGTCGGTTTTGACATTGCAAAATGCCGCCCGTACCCTCGTCTTACACCCCAACAGGATCTTTCAATGGTTTCTTCGAAGGAAGCCGTGCGGGCACACGGCTCCCCGGAAACACTGTCTGTACGGTATGCGCGCGTCAGGTCAATGACACTTGATCTGTGCCGTCATCTGCAAACGGAAGATTACGTCGTGCAGAGCATGCCGGACGTAAGCCCCACGAGATGGCATCTCGCGCATGTCACCTGGTTCTTCGAGCGCTTTGCGTTATCGCCTCATTTGCGGAACTACAAGGTCTTCGACGATCGTTACGACTATCTTTTCAATTCCTATTACTACACGGCTGGCGACATGCATGCGCGAGCAAAACGCGGTTTGCTGACCAGGCCGACCGTCAGGGAAATCCTGCATTACCGCGAGCATGTCGATGAGGCCATGCAGCGGCTTCTGGCAACGAAACAGGACGACGAGGAAATCGCAAAGCTGGTCATGCTCGGACTGAATCATGAGCAGCAGCACCAGGAGCTCTTGCTGACGGATATCAAGCACGTATTTTTCTGCAACCCGCTGCAGCCCGTGGTCAACCCGGAATTGTCAGTGCCGCCGAGTCAAGAACCGCCCCCTTATTCCTTTATGCAGGGCTCATCCGGAATCTCGGAGATCGGCGCATCGGGTTCCGACTTTTATTTCGACAACGAGACGCCGCGCCACGCGACCTTGTTGCACGCTCACGAAATCGGTTCGCGCCTGATTACGAACGGCGAATTCCTCGAGTTCATCGGGGACCGCGGCTACCAGCAGCCGGATCTGTGGCTGGCCGATGGCTGGGCGACGATCCAGGAGCATGGCTGGAACCGGCCGCTTTACTGGACGCAGGATTTGGGCGGCGAGTTCACCCTGGGTGGGCTGCGCGAACTCGATCTTAATCTGCCCGTAACACACCTCAGTTATTACGAAGCGGATGCGTTTGCCCGCTGGGCCGGCGCGCGCCTGCCGACGGAAGCGGAATGGGAGGTCGCGGCAAGCAAGGAAGCCGTAACAGGTAATTTCATGGAATCCGGCTGCTGGCATCCTGTTGTGGCGGGCAAGGGGAACAGGCAGTTTTTCGGGGATGTGTGGGAATGGACCGCGTCGTCCTACGCGCCTTATCCCGGCTTCAAACCACTTGCCGGCACGCTCGGTGAATACAACGGCAAGTTCATGTGCAACCAGATGACCGTGCGCGGCGGCTCCTGCGCCACGGCTCATGAACATATTCGCGCGACTTACCGCAGCTTTTTCTATCCCGACGCACGCTGGCAGTTCCTCGGTATCCGCCTGGCAAAAGATGCGACGGTCTGAATACCAATGTCTTTTTCACCATTACGGTCAGCAGCGCTCACCGAACAGGACGACGACGTCACTGACGAGCTCGAGGAGCTACTGACCGGGCTCCGCCGGCCGCAAAAAACGATTTCGCCGAAGTTCTTTTATGACGAGCGGGGCTCCCGGCTTTTCGAGCAAATCTGTGAACTGCCGGAGTATTACCTGACACGGACCGAGATCGGCATTTTGCGCGACAACGCCGGGGAGATAGCGCAAAGCATCGGTCCACATACCAGCCTCATTGAATTCGGCAGCGGATCCAATCTCAAGATTCGCATCATGCTCGAAAGCCTGGATCGTCTCGCCGCCTACGTACCGGTGGATATTTCCCGCGACTACCTTGTCAAGGCGGCTAATGAAGTGGCGCGCGAGTTCCCCGACATCGAAGTGCTGCCGGTTGCCGCCGACTTCATGCATCCGTTCGATCTGCCCGACCCGCTTGTCACTCCCGTGCGCAATGTGGTGTTCTTCCCCGGTTCGACCATCGGTAATTTTTCACATGCGGCGGCAAACGGACTCTTGCGTGTGATGCACTACGAAGCCGGCGAAGAAGGTGCCTTGCTGATCGGCATTGATCTGCGAAAGGACAAACGCGTGGTCGAGCCGGCATACAATGATGCCGCGGGCGTCACGGCGGAGTTCAATCTCAATTTGTTGCGGCGTATCAACCGCGAGTTCGGCGCCGATTTTCGACTCGAAAATTTCCGCCACCGTGCAAAATACAGCGAGGAATTCGGTCGCATCGAAATGTACCTGGTCAGTTGCTGCGATCAGGCAGTCACGATTGGTGACCAGGAATTTTCTTTTTGCACCGGCGAGTCGATACTCACCGAACATTCGCACAAGTATACGATAGAGGGTTTCACGGGCATGGCAGAGCGCGTCGGTTTCAGGCTCGAGAATTGCTGGACCGACCCGCAGCAGATGTTTGCCGTTCTGTATTTTCTGCGCGACTGACAGAAACGCTATTGCGGCACGTATTCCTTCGGTTTCTCGGAGCCGCCGCCGAAGAAAAATTTTTCCATCTCGGTTGCCAGGAATTGCCGCGCTTCCGGTTCGATCGGCGTCAGCCGGTACTCGTTGATCAGCATCGTCTGGTGCGCCAGCCATTGCTGCCAGCCTTGTTTGGAAACGTTTTCGTATATGCGCTGGCCGAGTTCCCCGGGATACGGCGCATAGTCCAGGCCCTCTGCCTCTTTTTTCAGTATCACGCAGTTAACTGTTCGGGACATCGTAAGCTGACTCTTCTGCTTTCAACTTCTCTATCAACCCGGCAACCGGCGCGGCAATACCGATCTGCCGCGGCGAATCGAGTTCATACCATATGTGATCATCACTATCCGCAACTGTACTCGATAGCTTGTCCACTCGCACGGCGATCGGCTCGATATCGAGATCGTAGTGCGTGAAACTGTGGCGCACCGTCGACCACTGCCGCGTGTCGAGCGGTGAGGTATGCAAAGCATTCTCGCACCAGGAACGCGGGTCTTCTTGTGGATCGATTTCCGGGAAACTCCACAAACCGCCCCAGATGCCCGATGGCGGGCGTCTCTCCAGGAACACGGACTGCTCAGCATAGACGAGGATCATCTGGGTCGTCCTGAGCGGTTTGCCTTTGCTCTCGCGCCGCCCCGGAAAATCGGTTTCGCGCCCCGACGCATGGGCCAGGCAATCGCTTGCCAACGGGCATTCCGCGCAACGCGGCTTTGTTCTCGTGCAGATTGTCGCGCCGAGATCCATGATGGCCTGCGTATAGGCGGCAAGCTGTTCATCCGGCGTATGTTGCTCGGCACAATTCCATAATTGTCGCGATACCGCCGTCTTGCCGGGCCAGCCATCGATTGCGTGGTACCTGGTCAGCACTCTTTTCACGTTGCCGTCCAGGATCGGGTGCCGTTCACCGCGCGACAACGCAAGTATTGCCCCCGCAGTCGATCGGCCAATTCCCGGCAAATTCACAACATCGTCGAACGATTCCGGAAACTCGCCGCGATAATCGTCACGTATCAATATTGCCGCCTTGTGTAAATTCCTGGCGCGTGCGTAATAGCCGAGCCCGGACCAGTGATGCAGAACTTCATCAATACCGGCGTTTGCGAGCGAGATTGCATCGGGGAACGACGCCATGAAGCGCTGGAAGTATGGAATGACTGTAGCTACCTGCGTCTGTTGCAACATGATCTCGGACACCCAGACGCGATACGGAGTCGGCTCGTGTTGCCATGGCAGATCCCTGCGGCCATGGGACGCAAACCAGGTCAGTACCCTATGTCCGAAATCGTCCATGGCGGGTCTATAAATAGAGCTCGATCAGTCTTTCAACTGCACGCCGCCCTTCGCCGGCAGCGCCGCTCCAGTACTGGTGCCCGCGCAATTCCGAGTGACCGATCGCGACGCGGCCAATGGGCTCACGGATGACATCCGGCGGTGCAGGATTGCCGTTCGTGCCGAAGCGAAATCCCGGACCGGGATTAACGTAGGCGTGCCCCCAGCGATTGAGGATGATGCCCGCAATATCGGTCAGCGGATCGAAGCCGCCGGCTGAAAACATCTCCGTCATCTGTGCACGAATCTGTCGCTCGTATTCGGTGAAAGTTGTCGTAAGGACTTCGGCGCGCGCCGCAATCCCCTGCTGTTTTGCCGGCAGGCCCGGCTTGAACACAGGCGCATAAAACGTGAGCACAATGGGTTCATCGGGGTGCAGCGGCTGCGAATGTCCACCGACGACCATCGGTCTGCGAATGTTACAGGTAAATCCGAAGCCTCCCGACCAGATCGCCGCCGCGATGCCGAGGCGCTCCAGGAAGCGCCAGTTCGTCAAGGCAACGTTGGCCACGAGAACCGGTGAATGCATGAACGCGTCATACGCCTCGAGATACGAGTCGGGTATGTCCCTAATGACGTGACGATTCACCCATCCGCCCGATGCCATGACAACAATTTTTGCCCTTAGCTGGTAAAGTTTGCCCGCTTTTGTGTAAACAACACGGACACTTTCAGCATCGTTTTGCACGTTGACCGCCGTCGCATCAAGGCGAATACGAACGGGTTTTCCATTGCGGTCCAGTTCATCGAACGCGATCCTGCCGAACAATATCTCTTCGAATGTCCGGCCCTCGATCGCGTCGGGAATCATCTTTTTCACGAAATGCCTGGCAAGAGCCGCATTGCCACCAGGGAAGCTCTTCAAGGCAGGAGCGTCGTAGTCGTCTGGCCGCAGGAAGCCGGGAAAATCGAAGTAGAAGCCCCAGTACGCCGAGATTGCATCACAACCGAGCCCGATAATGCTTGCCATGATCGGGTCGTAGTACGACGAGATTTCCCCGGGCAGTCCGAGGACGTTTTCGTACCAGGATTTCAGGCTCATCGAATCGAGTCGCGCTTGCAACTCCCGGCTGTCGGGCTCATCGGCAGCTATTTCCCTGAGTCGTCGGAACCCCTCACGCACCTCTTCGCTCCACGGCGCGTTATCGAGGCCTGATTGCCAGACATCGGTGATCCACGGAGTGCCGCTGCCGCGGAAAAAATGACCAACATCGAAACTGTCGTGATGCCAGTGCAGGTAGTCGTAATTGTCAAACGGGATGCGCATACCGCTAGCCGAGCCGCCTGGCTCTGCGAATTCATACTCCCTGGGTAGATTCAGCGCGGTGAAGTAATCATCGGGGTCACCGGTCGCTGCCGGAACTGCGAAATCATTTGAGCCCTGAGGCCCTGATAAATGAACCCCGTTGACCTCGAAGTCATTGCGCTTCGCCTCGCCGCCGAAAATCGGGTGGTTGTCGAGAATCAGCGCCTTACCGGAGGGGTTGAGACGATGAAAATGGTGCGCCGCCGACAAGCCCGCAAATCCGCCACCGACGACGACCAGGTCGAATTCCTCCTCCGGATCGGTAACGCCGACCCCAGCGAAGCGTCCTGCGCGTATTTCATGCGCCGTACTTATTAGCCGGGGCGTATTGCCATGGGAGGCGGCATAGTCACCCACACCGCCTGGCCCGTACCAGTCATCACCGATCGCAAAGTCGTAATCCTGGGATGGTACAGGCACTTGCCGCTTGCCCGGGCCGCAGCCGGCCAGTGCGCCACTCAGAATAAGGGATGATCCGTAGACGAAATCGCGCCGCGTTATGGCCCGGTCCATGCCGAGCTCCCTGTCCTGTTTCTTAGCCACGACAGCTAGTTTACGGAATTTGCGGTCTTGTTTTCGGTTTCGATCTCCTGGGCCAGCAACTCGATGCGCTTAACGGCGCGTATCGCGCCTTTCCGGAGGGCCCGCTGGATGAAAAACGGGCCAATGACGGGCGGTATCCAGAAGGCCGGCTCCATCTCGAAATCGTAAATCAGGAGCGTGCCCTTGCCATTAGCAATGATTTGCCAGCGCTCGCGGCTATATCTGAAATCGCTTTTCTGCGGATCCGCGATCGCAACGATTTCGGAGATAGGCTTCAGCACCAGGTGACCGTGCCGGATGAACGATTTGCAGAACAATAAGGCACAGCCCTCCATCCGCGCGTAAAACCCCGGCCGGCCTAATTCGTCCGGCTCCAGATTTCTCGACTCCACGATGGCACTGGTGAATTTTTCAAATTTTTCGTAATCGATCAGTAGTTCGTACAACGCCTGGGGGCCCACTGCAAAAACGGTTTCCGAATAGAGTGAATAGCGTTCGTCTTCTTTCTCGACCTGCACGTCGAGCAATTCTGCAGCCTGCAAGGCGGATGCCTGCAGGAATATCGCAGTTCCGAAAAGAACAGTGAGAATTTTGTGTGTTAGAGGGAGCAAACCATCAGCGTCCGATCAGATCTTTCAGAAGTTTTTTCTTGAGCTGTTCTTCTGGATCTTCTTCTTCAGCTTCTTCGGTTTCCCCTTCCCCCGTACCTTCGGGCGTTGCTTCTTCGTCACCGCCCAGCAATCTGTTCAAGATACGGTCCTTCAGTTCCTCTTTTTGTTCCTCGATCGCTCCTTCGACCTGTTGCCGGAAGACGGCCTCGATATCCGGTCTCACGTTCGGGGAACTCAGTGGGCCACTGATCCGCACCGGCACCACGGTCTTCGTGAAGTCCGCCAGCTCGGCCTCGGTCACC
>JBFFKF010000074.1:0-8487 GCA_041555515.1 Woeseiaceae bacterium | reverse complement strand
CGTCCACTCCGCCACTAAAACGAAGAGGGTCCCTTTCGGGACCCTTTTTTATGCAGCGTGGCAGTGGCATTCCTGCAGTTGCCTGAGAATCGGACTAAAGATCAATCCGCCCCGGCCATTTCCTGGTCACTTGCCGCCGTAGGCGGATTGGGGTTCGACAAATTTGCCGGGAGCAAATTTGGACGCCCGAAGGGCGCCCGAGCATAGCGAGGGTCACGGCCAGGGATGGCCGTGATCAATCCCGTCCACTCCAATGGCTGCTTGGGTTTATTGGGCTGCTAAAGTATCATCCCTCGCTTGATTTTTGGCCTTGCGAAGCAATTCAAGCCCTTGCCGTCTATTGCTTGAGGCTTTCATTCGACGACCTGACACCGATATGCTGCAAAAAATTCGAGACCGACTGACCGGCAAGTTTGCCATGCTAATCCTTGCCCTCATCTTCGTGCCGTTCGCCTTTTTCGGCGTGACCGACTACAACTTCCTGACCGCCGGGTGGGCTGCAAAGGTCGAGGACACGGAGATCTCCCTGTTTCAACTGGAAAACGCTTACCAGAACCAGATCCTGCAATTGTCGGAATACGGCGAACTGCCGGCCGACTACCTGGTCTCGATCAAGGCTGGCGTTCTGGAGAGTCTGATCCGCGACAGGCTGATCGAGTTGCACGTCGCTGATGCCGGCTTTCGCGTCGACGATGCGATGGTGATGGAAATCATCCAGGGCGCATCGCAGTTCCAGGAAGACGGCATATTCAAGAAAGAGCTGTACTATGACTGGCTTGCGCAGACGGCGCAGGACGCGCGCCTGTTCGAAGCGCAGCAGCGCCAGTCGATTCGCATCAGTCAGTTGCAGCGGGGCATCGGAGCGACAGCCTTCGTGACGCCGTCAGAATATCGGCGCTACCTGAACCTGATGGGTGAGCAGCGCCAGGTATCCATCGCCACCTTCGATGTTGCTGCGCTGGCCAATACGGTCGTCGTCGCGGATGAAGACATCACGGCTTACTACGACGCGCGGCCGAACGCTTTTGTCTCCCCGGAAAGCGTCGATTTCAAATATGTCGAGCTGCGTCGCGATCTGCTGACCCAGGGCATTGAAATCAGCGAGGAAGAACTCCTGCAGTACTACCAGGAGTCGGCGAGTCGTTATCAACAGGACGAGCAACGCCGGGCCAGGCACATCCTGATCACTTTCGACGATGACGAAGCGGCCGCAGAGGAACAGGCCGGGGCCCTTACGGCTCGTGCGCAGGCGGGTGAACCGTTCGAGGACCTGGCGCGCCAGTATTCCAAAGACGGTGGCACGGCGGAGATGGGTGGCGACCTCGGCACGATATTGCATTCGCAGATGCCGGATGCCCTCGGCGATGCGATTTTTGCCATGCAGAAGGGCGAGATCACGGGCCCGGTCAGGAGTGATTTCGGATTTCACGTCGTGCGGCTCGACGATATTGTCGTCGGCGGACCGTTGCCGCTCGACCAAGTGCGCGGCGAACTCGAGGGAGAATTGAAGACTCGCGCGGCAGACGCGAGATTTGTCGAGCTCGAGCGAAAACTGGCCGACGCGCTGTTCGACGCGAGCGACCTCGATGTCCTGGCCGAAGCCAGCGGCCTCGAAGTGGCGCAGGCGACCGGTTTCACGCGCAGCGGCGGTGAGCCTTTCGGGGCGAGCCAGGCCGTGATCAATGCGGTCTTTGATGACATCGTGTTACTGGACGGCCAGATCAGCGATGTCGTCGAGATCGACCGCAATCGCTCAGTGGTCATCCAGGTGACCGAGTATCGCCCGGAAGCCCGCAAGCCGCTCGAGGAAGTGCGTGACGAAATCAGGTTCAACCTGCAATCGCAGCGGGCGCTCAACATGACCGAGGATCGTGGCCGTCGATTTACCGAGGCTATTCAGGAAGGAAAAGCATTCGCAGCGGCGGCCGTCGAAGTCGAGGCGCAGGCCACAACGGACTTTGTCGTCGGCAGACAGGACGAAAATATCGATCCGGCCGTACTCAGCGCGATCTTTCGAGCCAGGAAACCCTCGCCCGGAAACGTACGCATCGACAACACGGTTGCATCGACTGGCGACTACGTAGTGTTCATGATCAGTGCTGTCATACCCGGCCGGCCCGAAGCGGTTCCGATTGCCGATCGGGATGCCCGCAAAGAGCAATTGCAAACGAACGCCGGCGCCGCGGACTTCACCGCGTATGTGAATGAACTGGAAACGAGAGCAAACATCGAACGCAGCGATGAGGCCCTGCAGCAGCAGGATTTGTTCCAGTAAGCAACGTATGATCGCGGCACTGTAGAAGCGGCTGCAGACGCGACCCGGGGAACAACAACAAGACATCGACTGCAGGGACTCCTGATGAAAAAGCTGGCGCTGCACTGGCAGATTATTATCGGTTTGATCCTGGGCGTGCTGTTCGGCGTCGCCGCCGCCGTCAATCAGTGGGGCCAGTTCACCCAGGACTGGATCGCGCCGTTCGGCACCATATTTGTCAACCTGCTCAGGCTCATCGCGGTGCCGCTCGTCATGGCTTCATTGATTTCCGGCGTGGCATCGCTGCACGACCTGCACAAGCTGTCGCGCATGGGCGGCAAGACCATAGCGATCTACCTGATGACCACGGTCGCGGCAATTAGCATCGGCCTGATCCTGGTCAATACGCTGAGACCGGGCGATGTGCTTCCCGATGAGGTTGCTGCGGAATTGCAGTCCACGTACCAGCAGCAAGTCGAGCAGCGCGCCGGCGATGTACAAATCGCCCGGGAACGCGGGCCATTGCAGCCAATCGTGGATATCGTGCCACGCAACATCATTGGTGCGGCGGGCAGTAACCGCAACATGTTGCAGGTGGTGTTCTTCGCGCTGTTCCTGGGGATAGGCCTGGTGCTCGTGCGCAACGAGGCCACCGATCACGTGTTGAAATTTTTCCAGGGCTTGAACGACGTGATCATCAAAATGGTCGACGTCATCATGCTGTATGCGCCGATCGGTGTGTTTGCCCTGATGGCCGACACCATTACCTCGATCGCCGGCGACAGCCTGGCATCGGTGCTCGAATTGCTGAGAACGCTCGGCTTTTACGGCCTGGTCGTATTACTCGGCTTGCTGTTACACGTGTTGATCGTCTACGGCGGGATGATTCATTTCCTGAGCCCTGTCGGTATCCGGGATTTTTACCGCGGCATTTCGCCGGCGCAGCTCCTCGCATTCTCGACCAGTTCGAGCGCTGCGACCCTGCCGGTCACGATGGAATGTGCCGAGGAAAACCTCGGCGTGAAAAAGGAAGTGGCTTCCTTCGTCTTGCCGCTCGGCGCCACGATCAATCTCGACGGCACCGCGCTCTATCAATCCGTTGCCGCCGTGTTCATCGCCCAGTCCCTCGGCATGCAACTCGATTTCGCCGCGCAGCTGACGATTATCCTGACCGCGTTGCTGGCGTCGATCGGCGCCGCGCCGGTCCCGGGTGCCGGCCTGATCATGCTGGTCATCATTCTCGAGGCGATCGGGGTGCCGAGCGCCGGCGTCGCGCTGATTCTGGGCGTCGACCGCATCCTGGACATGCTGCGCACGACTGCCAACGTGACTGGAGACGCGACCGTTGCCATCCTCGTCAATGCCTCGGAAGAAAAGGCGGATGCCCGCGAGAAGACGGGAGACAATTTGAGCGGCCTTTAATTAAGGTTGGCTATTCCTCGTCGAGATACATGCCGATCGTGTTGTAGCCGCCGTCGACGTAAAGAATCTCTCCCGCGATCCCCGCGGCGAGGTCGGAACAAAGAAACGCGGCCGCGTTGCCGACGTCGTCCGGCGTGACGTTGCGCCGAATCGGCGATACCTGCTCCATGTGCGCTAGCATCTTGCGAAAGCCCGCGATGCCGGCCGCGGCAAGGGTCTTGATTGCACCGGCGGAAATGCCGTTGACGCGGATGCCTTTCGGACCCAGATCGGCCGCGAGGAAACGCACGTTGGCCTCGAGCGAGGCTTTCGCCAGGCCCATGACGTTGTAATTCGGCACGGCGCGCACCGCACCGAGGTAAGTCAGGGTAAGGATTGCCGCATTGCGATTCTCCATCATCGGCAAAAAGGCTTTTGCGAGCGCGGCCAGGCTGTAGCTGGAAATATCGTGCGCGATCTGAAAACCCTCGCGGGTGACGCTCTCGATGTAGGTGCCCGCAAGCTGATCGCGCGGGGCAAAGCCGACCGAGTGCACCAGAACTTCGAGTCCGTCCCAATCCTTGCCCAGCGATGCCACGACCGCATCGATTTCCTCGTCGCTGCCCACATCGAGCGGGTAGGTCAGCTTCGAGCCGAGTTCCGCGACAAACTTCTCCACCCGCGGCTTCAGCTTGTCGTTCTGGTACGTGAATGCGAGTTCTGCACCCTCACGGTGAAACGCCTTGGCGATTCCCCATGCTATCGAACGGTCGCTCGCGAGACCGACGATCAGCGCGCGCTTTCCGGCCATGAATCCCATGCTGCTTTTCCCCTAAGAGAATTGGGGTCAGACCCCATTTTTCGTCTGTGAATTAGTCAGCGCCAGACCTCGTTTTCAATAAATCGGGTCTGACCCCATTATTCGCTCATTATCAGCTCGACTGGCTCGTGACGTCGATATACATCGTCAGCTTTTGCCCGGGCCGCAGTATCTTGTTCTTGTCGATATTGTTCCAGCGCACCAGGTCATTCACTGTGATGCGGAATCGGTTCGCAATCAGATATAAGGAGTCGCCGCTGCGCACGGTGTACTGCAGCTTGCGCGTGGTGCCGCTGCTCGACACGGCTTTTCCGGGGACCGCCCGGCTGGTCCAGACGACGAGGGTCTGGCCGATCGAGAGCGTGTCGCGCGGTGCCACGCCATTCCAGGCCGCGAGTTCTCGCGTGCCGACGCCGTAAAGCTGGCCAATGCTCCAGAAACTTTCGCCCGGTGCGACGACGTGCTCGACGCGGTTGCCGCTGCGCACGGTATTCTGTTTTTTCTCGCGCCGGGCGTCCGCGCTCTGGCTGTAGGCCGTCAACGGTTTGGTAGCGACCGGAATCATCAGGTGCCTGCCCGCACGAATCGTGTTGCCGCGTATGCCGTTGGCGGATCGGATCGACGCGAGCGTCGTATGATATTGCTCGGCAATTTCCGAGAGCGTTTCGCCGTTCTTTATCTTGTGCCGCAGCCAGCGAACCCTTTCATCTTGCGGCACCGTTTGCAGTGCTCGTGTAAATGATCCGTGCACCTCGACCGGCAATACCAGGTGATGCGGTCCCGCCGGATCCGTCGCCCAGCGGTTGTATCCCGGGTTGTAGGCATACAGCGTATCGAGGTCGAGCCCGGCGAGCTCCGAGGCAAGCGCGAGATCGAGCTGCCCGCCGACATCGGCGACGGCAAACTGCTGCTCGTAGGAAACCTCTGGCAGCGTCAGTCCGAAAGCCGCAGGGTTCTTGACGATCGTGACCAGGGCGAGCAGACGCGGTACATAGGCACTCGTTTCCTTCGACAGCGACAGGCTCCAGAAATCAGCGGGCCTGGAACGCGCCTTGTTGTTCCTGATCGCCCGCAGCACGTTTCCTTCGCCCGAATTGTACGAGGCGATCGCGAGCAACCAGTCGCCATCCATCAGTTCGTGCAGGTAAGCGAGATAGTCCAGCGCGCCGCGGGTCGAGTCGACGATGTCGCGGCGCCCGTCATACCACCAGTTCTGTCGGATGCCGAACCTGCGTGCGGTCCCCGGAATGATTTGCCAGAGCCCCGCGGCTCGACCGTGGGAATAGGCAAACGGGTCATAAGCGCTCTCGACGACCGGCAGCAGGGCGAGATCGAGCGGCAAGCCGCGCGCCTCGATCTCTTTCGTGATATAGGGCAGGTAGCGCTGCGCCCGGGTGAACACCCGATCGAGATAATCGGGGTGACGCACGTACCAGTTAAGTTCCGCCTCGACGCGGCGGTTGACGATCGCCGGCAGCTCAAAACCCTTGCGGAGCCGCGCCAGCAAATCTCGCGATGCTTGCGGATAGATGCCGCCGGCATGCGCATGGCTTTCGAACTCCAGCCACGGCCGCTCCTGCCGAGCGGGAGCTGCGATGTCGATGATCGAATATTGGGGTGCTGCGCTGAAGTTGCCGGTTGCATAGCTTCCCGGCTCGGCCAGGGCCGCGCCGCCGAGTCCGGCGGCCAGTGTCACGAGGCCGGCCATGAAGGACCGGAAATTTGACGATTTTCCCTGCTTTGTATCGCGCATCGGGATATCCTACGTACCGTCGGGCGTCTTGCAAGTATCGATATCACAGTGCATTTGCAGGGCCGAAACAGAAAGGCGATTAATGTGACGGAAGTTCGCGCGGAACCGCTTGCCCGATTCGCAGCGGTGCACAAATGGCTCGAAACGCCGTTCGGGAAGGCGTTGCTGGCCCAGGAGGCACGTGTCGTCGAAGAGGCGTTCGACGGCATCTTCGGCGAACAGTGCCTGCAACTGGGACTGTGGGGCGAACCCAATACCTTTCTCAAGTTTGCACGCACCCAGCGCACGGCCCTGATCTGCGACCCGGCGAGCCTGACCGGATGCCACAAACCGGGCGCGGTCGGCCAGCTGCACCGGCTGCCGGTCGCGACGGACTCGGTGGATGCCGTGCTGCTGCCGCACACGCTCGATTACAGCGACTATCGGTCCCACGCCATCCTGCGTGAGGCAGACCGGGTGCTGCACCCGCACGGGCACCTGCTCGTGCTGGGCTTCAAACCGGGCGGCCTGTGGGGCCTCAGACGGCTGATTCCGGGCGCCGGGCTGCCGCCGGCCGCCGACAAGCTGATTTCGGATCGGCAGCTCTCCGACTGGGTGAAGCTCCTCGACATGCGGATCCACGGCGTGAGCCGCTACTTCTTCCGCTGGCCGCTGCCGGGCAACAGGGGATATTCCAATCCCAAGTGGGAGAGCCGCGGGCGGCGCTTCTGGCCCGAACTCGCTGCTTGCTATATGCTCACCGCCCAGAAACGGGTGGTCACATTGACACCGGTGAAAAAACCGTGGCGCGCACGACCGAAAGTCGTCGGCGGCATCGTAGAGCCAACAACCCGCGTTTCCCGCATCCACTTTGACCGCAACAATTGAGATATATACAGACGGGGCCTGCAGGGGGAATCCCGGTCCCGGGGGCTGGGGCGCGCTGCTCGTTGCAGGCAAACGGCGGAAAACCATGCATGGCGGCGAGCTCGATACGACCAATAACCGCATGGAACTGACCGCTGTCATCGAAGCGCTGAATGCGTTGAACGGCTCGCGCAAGGTGGTGCTGCACACGGATTCCAAATACGTCAAGGATGGCATCACGTCCTGGCTCAAGAACTGGAAACAACGCGGCTGGAAAACTGCGGACAGGAAACCGGTCAAGAACCAGGACCTGTGGCAAGCGCTCGACGAGGCGGTGCATCGGCATGAGATAGAATGGCGCTGGGTAAAGGGGCACGCGGGCCACCCCGGTAACGAGGAAGCGGACGCGCTCGCCAATCGCGGCATTGATGAATTGAAATAGGCAAGCGCGGCAAACAATCGCACTTGCGGTGATTAGCAAAAAACATGCGACAAGTTGTACTCGACACGGAAACGACAGGCTTAACGATCGGCCAGGGTCACCGCATCATAGAGATCGGTTGCCTGGAATTGGTGAACCGTCGTTTGACCGGCCGCGAATATCACCGTTTCCTGAATCCCGAACGCAATATCGACGACGGGGCAGAACGCGTGCACGGCATCAGCAACGCGGACCTCGAAGGACAGCCGCGTTTCGCGGACATCGCTGATGAACTGATCGCCTTCCTGCGTGACAGCGAACTCGTGATTCACAACGCGGAATTCGATATCGGATTTCTGGAGTACGAACTTCATTTGATGAAACACCCGCAACCGTCGATCACGAAGTACGCGACGGTACTCGATACATTGAGTCTTGCGCGCAAATTGCATCCAGGTCAGCGCAACAGCCTCGATGCGCTATGCAAAAGGTACGCGGTGGACGCTTCCATGCGAGAAGTGCACGGTGCGCTCATTGACGCCGAGTTACTCGCGCGCGTTTACCTGGCGATGACCGGCGGCCAGACGGCCCTGTCACTCGACGAGGAAGTGAAGGACGTTGCCCGCATCAACGACGGTATGGAGCAACGCAGCCGGCTGCCGGGCCTGAATCTTAAAGTCGTGACGGCGAACGCGGAAGAAACCGCGGCGCACGATGCAATGCTCGACGGGATGCGCGAGAATGGCGCCTGCCTGTGGCGCGATACTTAAAGCCCGGCTCGTCGTAAAATAGCTACCGGCGATGCTATACTGCACGCCGATTTGGGGAGGGACCGGGCGACAGGCTGCCGTTTGCCGCCCTTATTTTTGCGTTAAAAATTATAAACTTGGCAATTACACTGAGAATAAAGTCATGCAAGAAATCGTCGCACCTTTAACCTGGAACACCGCCATGCTCGTCTCGGGTGTGATCCTGACGGTCACCTTCATCGG
>JBFFKF010000073.1:0-9045 GCA_041555515.1 Woeseiaceae bacterium | reverse complement strand
GTCCGGAAGGGCGTAAGAACCTTCAATCGAAGGACTCCTGGTTGCGGGGGTATAGCTCAGTCGGTAGAGCATCGGCCTTTTAAGCCGCTGGTCCTAGGTTCGATTCCTAGTGCCCCCACCATTTTGTTTCACGGACTTGAGCCTTAAAAACGTGCCGGGTAAGCACTGGAAAATACACAAGTTCGGCGGCAGCAGCCTGGCTGACGCAGAATGCTTTCAGCGCGTAGGCGAAATAATCGCCGCTATGCCGGACAAATCGATCGGCGTCGTCGTATCGGCCATGCGGGGCATGACGGACAAACTGCTCGATCTGTCTCGACTGGCGGAGCAGGATGACGGCGGATTTGTCGGCGAACTCGACGATATCGGGCAGCGCTATGCGAAAGTAGCGCATGAACTCGTCGCAGACGCCGCGCTGGATCGCGTGCTGGCTCAGTGGAACCAGGATGCCAGCGATATCCGCGACATTCTCAAAGCCGTTGCGGTCATCAAATCCGCACCGGACCGCACGCGCGACGTCGTCGCAGGATATGGCGAGATCTGGTCCGCCCGCCTGCTGGCTGCGCATCTTGAACAAAAACTCGGCAGCAAACGAGCCGGCAGGTGGATCGATGCCCGCGAGGTAATCAAGGTACGTCACGGCGAGCTGGGCCCGGCGGTCATGTGGGAGGAATCGCGCGCGGCCATCGCTGAGGCCATCGAAAAGGAATTCACCGGTATTGCCGTAATCACGGGTTTCATCGCCTCCGACGAGCAGAACCTGCAAACGACGCTCGGTCGTAATGGCAGCGATTATTCTGCGGCGATATTCGCAGCATTGACGAATGCAGAAGAGCTCAGCATCTGGACCGACGTCGACGGCGTCATGAGCGCCGACCCGAACCGCGTACCCGAGGCGCACATCATCGAATTGCTTTCCTACGACGAAGCCATGGAGCTGGCGTATTTCGGCGCAAAAGTCATTCACCCGCAAACGCTCGGGCCGGCCATCGACAACGATATCCCGGTGATCATCCGCAACAGCTTCGATCCAGGGCATCCGGGCAGCAGGATCAGCACCGAATCGCGGCCGGACGAACGCATCAAGGGGATTACCGCTATCGGCGACATGGCGCTGATCAACCTCGAAGGCGCTGGCATGATCGGCGTTCCCGGTACCGCGGACCGCCTGTTTGCGGCGCTGAAAGGAGCTGGCGTCTCCGTGACGCTCATTTCCCAGGCGAGCTCCGAGCATTCGATCTGCATCGCGGTGCCGGCCAACGTGGCCGAACGCGCAAAAGATGTCATCGCCAGGGCGTTTGCCGAAGAAGTCGCGAGTGGCCAGATCCAGCGTGTCGACGTGACGCCCGGACAAAGCATCATAGCCGTGGTCGGCGATGGAATGGCGGGCACGCCCGGCATAGCCGCAAAATTTTTCGGCAACCTCGGGCGCGCCGGAATCAATGTGCGCGCTATTGCCCAGGGATCATCCGAGCGCAATATTTCCGCGGTGATCAATTCGGACGATGCCACGCGCGCGCTCCGCGCGGTTCATTCGGGTTTTTACCTCTCGGCGAAGACGCTTTCCATTGGCGTCATCGGTTGCGGCAGGGTCGGCGGCACCTTTCTCGACCAACTGCATCGCCAGGCAGACCGTTTGCAAAAGGAATTCGACCTGGACTTGCGCATTCGTGGCATCGCGCGCTCGCAAAACATGCTGCTTGCCGATCGCAGGGTAGACCTCGGCAGCTGGCGCGAGGATGTAAATGCGAGTGAAACGAAAATCGATTTCGAATCATTCGAAAAACACGTGCATTCCGATCACCTGCCGCACGCCGTCATCATCGACTGCACCGCCGATCAGGAGATTGCCGATCGCTATGCAAACTGGCTGCAAAACGGCATTCATATCGTTACGCCGAACAAGAAAGCGTTCAGTGGCAATCATGCGTATTACAAGGCCCTTGCGGACAGTGCCAGAAAGGGCAATACGCATTATCTTTACGAGACGACAGTATGCGCGGCGTTGCCGGTTTTGCGCACGATCAGGGACCTCGTCGATACCGGCGATCACGTACACTCATTGCAGGGCATCCTTTCCGGCACGCTGGCATACCTGTTCAATATCTACGATGGCACGGTAGCGTTTTCTGAAATCCTGGCCACCGCACAGGCCAGCGGCTACACGGAACCGGATCCCCGTGATGACCTGTCGGGTATGGATGTCGCGCGTAAGCTGACAATACTCGCACGGGAACTCGGCCAGAACATCGAGATCGGCGATTTCCCGGTGCAGAACCTGATCGCGGAAGACCTGCGTGGTCTCGACGTCGGCGGTTTCCTGCGCGAGCTTTCGCGATATGACGACGACATGCTCGCGCTTTACAAGGAAGCCAATGACGAGGGGAAGACATTGCGTTATATCGCACGCCTGTCGGAAAACGGCGAAGCGTCGGTAGGACTGGAAAAGGTCGCGGCGGATGCGCCGTTCAGCAATATCAGTTCCACCGATAACATCGTGCAGTTCATCACCGACCGTTACTCGACGAATCCGCTCGTCATCCAGGGTCCCGGCGCGGGCCCGGAAGTCACTGCCGGTGGAGTTTTCGGCGATCTGCTGAAGCTCGCCGCATTTCTCGGAGACGGTACTGTTTTATGACCACGGACGGTTTTGTCACGGCATTCGCGCCGGCATCCATCGGCAACGTCGGCGTCGGCTTCGACATTCTCGGCCTCGCGATTGCCGGAGCCGGCGATCGTGTTTCTGCGAGGCGGGCCGAGTTCGATGGCATCCGCATCCTTGAAATCTACGGCCTGGACGGCGAGGTTCATGCTTACCTGTCCCGCGATACGGATCGCAATACGGCGTCGATCGCGGCGCAGGCGCTGTTAAAAGACAAAGGCGCTGCGTCCGGCATCGAACTGATCATAAGAAAAGGCGTGCCACTGCAATCCGGAATGGGCAGTTCCGCCGCGTCCGCGGTCGCCGCGTGCGTTGCGGTCAACGCGTTGCTGGACGAACCATTGGAAAACCTGCAGTTATTGCCATACGCGCTCGAGGGCGAAAAATTCGCGAGTGGTGGCTTGCATGCGGACAACGTGGCGCCGAGTCTGCTCGGCGGGCTCGTCTATTGCCCCAAGGTGCTGCTCCCGGACGCTTATCGCCTGCCCGCCCCGGAAGGTGTCAGCAGCGTCCTGGTGCACCCGGAAATGCAGGTCAACACGGCGCAGCAGAGGCAGATCCTGGCCCGCAGCTACTCGCTCGAATTGTGGCGCGAACAACAATCGTACCTCGCCGGTTTCATCGCCGGGTGCGAGCAAAACGATCCGGAACTCATCAGGCGTTGCCTCAAAGACGTGATCATCGAACCACAACGAAAGTCGGCAATACCGTGTTTCGATGCTGTCCAGGCAGCCGCCATGCAGGCGAACGCCCTCGGCTGCTCGCTATCGGGTAGCGGACCCAGTATTTTTGCCCTGTGCCTCGATGTTGATGCCCACAATGCCGCAGCCGCCATGGTCGAGGCCTGCCGCGATGCAGGATATGAATGCCAGTCGTGGGTCAGTCCGATGACGGCCGGTGGAGCACACCTGGAAGAGTAATAATGAAATTTCGCAGCACGCGCGGCGACGACATAGTTACATTCGATCATGCGCTCGTTCAGGGCATTGCAGAGGATGGCGGCCTGTATTTGCCGACCACATTACCGACATTCAGTATCGACGATTTTTCCGGTCGCGATTCGATTGCAGAAATTGCGAGCGTTCTCCTTGAACCTTTCCTCGAAGAATCGAAACTGGCGCCGGAACTGGCGGAAATAATTGCGGAAACATTCAGTTTTCCGATTCCGGTGACTGCGCTGCCGGTCGAGGAGGGGAAGCTGGGCCTGCTCGAGCTCTATCACGGCCCGACAGCGGCGTTCAAGGATGTCGGTGCAGGTTTTCTGGCGGCGTGCATGACCCGGCTCGAGGGCGACGAGGGCGACCCGCTTACCATTCTGGTCGCAACATCAGGAGATACCGGCGGTGCCGTGGCTGCCGCGTTCAACGAACGTCCCGGAATTCGGGTCGTCGTGCTTTATCCTGATGGCCGGGTATCGGAACGACAGGCGCATCAGCTGACTTGCTGGGGCGACAATGTTCTTTCGCTGGCAGTGCAGGGATCCTTCGATGACTGCCAGTCCATGGCCAAAGCAGCAATGGCCGACGAATCGCTCTCCGCGAGCTACCGCTTCAGCTCCGCCAACAGCATCAACGTCGGCAGATTGATCCCGCAATGCATTTATTACGCAGATGCGAGTATCAGGCACTACAGGGATACGGGACGCCAACCTGGATTCATCGTGCCGACCGGCAATCTCGGAAATGCGCTTGCCTGCTGCCTGGCGAGGCGCTTCGGATTGCCGATCGGCGACATAATGCTCGCGACAAATGCCAATCGCATCATCTCGGACTTCCTGGCCGGCGAGGAATGGCTGCCCCGTGACAGTATCCAGACACTGGCATCCGCGATGGATGTCGGCAACCCGAGCAACATGGAGCGCTTGCGTTACCTCTTCGGCGAGGCGGATCAGTTAAAGAGCGTCATCGATGCTGTGTCGGTCAGCGACACCGAAATCGAAGCCGAAATTCGCCGCAACTTCGAACAATTCGGCCTTGCAACCTGCCCGCACACGGCGACCGGCACCTTTGCCTGGCGCAATTTGAGCAAAGAACAACGCACGTCCGGCGACTGGATTGTCGTCGCCACCGCACATCCGGCGAAATTCGAGACGATCGTCGAACCACTCATTGGTCAGGAGATCCCACTACCGGGAGAGATGGCACGAATTCTTTCGCGACAACGTCGTTACGTTGAAATAGAACCAGATCTGCAATCGATGTCAATGGCAATGGACCATAGTTTTTCGCAATAAGTTATTTACAATAGTCGCTTCACGATGAACGACTTTTTCACCACAAATTTCCCCGACGCTTACTGGTTACCGTTAATTCTCGTCGCGCTGCTGCTGACCTGGCTTCTCGTCAGAATTTTTGGCAGGAGAGACAAATCGGTATCGCAGGCGCTGGATGCAATTGCGTATGAGCGCATCGAAGGTCTGCTCATTCCAAATGCGGAAGACGGTGAAATCCAGATCGACCACCTGATTCTGACGGCCAAGGGTCTCCTGATTGTCGACATCAAGGACATTGAGGGCACGGTGTTCGGCAGCGACAAGATGGAGAACTGGACCTGCATCGCCGAAAATCATCGATTTCAGTTCGCCAATCCGCAGACGGCGCTTTACGACCGGATCGCCGCTCTCTATGAGCTGGTGAGCGACATACCGATCGCCGGGCGCGTCGTATTCCTGCAGGGAGCCAATTTCACGAAAGGGGTGCCAAGCATGGTGTCGACGCTCGACGAGCTGGTCGAGGAGTTCGGTGTGCCGGACAAGGCAGCCTCACAGGGCAAAGTCGATGCTTTCCTGCCACAGTGGGAACTGATCCATACCACTGGCGATATGCTGGTGACGGGACGGATGAGCCGGAGGCGCCCAACTTTATGAGATATCAAAAGTTCGTCGCGTTTGTCCTGCTCGTGCCAGGAATAACGTCTGGCTTGGAGCTGGATGACTATGAACTGGTGGACCTGAGCCACAGTTACGGTGACAGCACGCTGTACTGGCCGACGTCGCCGTCGGCGTTCGACAAGCAGGAACTGGCGTACGGGGTGTCCGACAGTGGTTACTTCTATTCCGCGTATTCCATATGCACACCCGAACACGGCGGCACGCACCTCGACGCACCGATTCATTTTTCGGCGGACGGTGCGCCGACCGAGAAAATCCCGCTCAGGAACCTGATCGCAGCTGCTTACGTCATCGACGTCAGCCACAAGGCCGCCGAAGACCGGAATTACCGGCTGACAGTGCAGGACGTCAGGGATTTCGAGGCCGAGCACGGGGAGATTGCGGCCGGATCCGTGGTGTTGATGCGCACGGACTGGAGCCGGCATTGGCCCGATGCGATGGCTTATCTCGGTGACGACACGCCGGGCGACGCCAGCAAGCTGGAATTTCCCGGATTCGGCGCCGAGGCCACCACTATGCTCGCGGAGCAACGGAAAATTGCACTGCTGGGTATCGATACCGCGAGCGTCGATTACGGCAAATCGCGCGACTTCATCGTTCACAGGATCGGCGCAGCGCAGGGTGTCGCCAATCTGGAAAACCTGACTAACCTGAAACAATTGCCCGCGACCGGCGCCATTATCGTGGCACTGCCGATGAAAATCGAAGGCGGTTCCGGCGGTCCGGCCAGGGTCGTCGCGCTCGTTCCCGCAGACTAAATCGAAAAGAAGCGCGCCGCGTTATCGGTGGTTGCCTTGCCGAGCGCCTCTTCGGATAAGCCGGTCTCCTCGGCAATCACACGCAGTACCTCGCGCAGGTACATCGGCTCGTTGCGGCGCGTATCGGGCTTCGGGTCGAGCGTGCGCGGCAACAGGTAGGGCGCATCCGTCTCGATCATCAGGCGATCGAGCGGAATGCGGGCGACGACGTTTTTCAATGTTTCGCCACGCCGCTCGTCACATATCCAACCGGTGACGCCGATATAGAGCCCCAGATCGAGGTAGGCGGCCAACTCGTCCGCACCGCCGGTGAAGCAATGAGCAACCGCGCGGGATATGTTTCCCATTGCCGGCGAAAGAATGCTCAGAAAGTCCTCATGCGCATCACGCTGATGCAGGAACAGTGGTTTGCCGGTTTCGGCTGCCAGTTCGATTTGCCGGAGAAACGCATCGCGCTGCTTATCCTGCGGAGAAAAATTGCGGAAGTAGTCCAATCCGCATTCTCCGATGGCGACCACGCAAGCATGCGATGCCAGTTCGGACAGGGAGTCATGAACCGCATCCGAATACTCACTCGCATGGTGTGGATGCACACCTGCCGTCGCATACATTTTTCCCGGCATCGATTCGGCCAGCGCAATCGCATCCCGGCTATCGTCGACACTGCTACCGGTCAGAATCATGCGATTAACACCCGCCTCGCCGGCACGGCGAATTACCTGATCGCGATCGTCATCGAAACTGTCGTGCGTCAGGTTGGCGCCAATGTCTATCAGGTCGAGCGTCATTCGGGATCGGCCTAGTTCGGTTGCCAGCGAAACACCAGGGCGCCGAATGCCAGGAAAGCGACGCTCATGAGCGTCAGTGTAGTCATTTGCGGTGCGATCTGCACAAAGCCGGCGCCGTCGATCATCACCGCGCGGGCGGCGTCGAGGACATGCGTCAACGGAAATATGTTCGACAGTTGCTGAACCCATGAGCTCGCGGAATCGAGCGAAAACCAGACGCCAGAAAGCAGCATCATCGGCCAGGTCGCGAGATTCAGAAAACCGCCTGCCAGCTCTTCGCTCGTGACCCGGGCGGAAATCATCAGCCCCAGCGAGATCAGGGAAATCGCGCCGACGAGTAACACCATTAGCAACGTTAGATAACTGCCATCCATTCGCGTGTCGAGAAAAAACTTGGTACCGAGGTACAGGAACGAAGTGATCACAACGATCAGGACCAGGCGGGAAATGACCTGTGCAATGACGAACTCGATCGAACGCAGCGGTGTCGCGCGCAGGCGCTTCAGGAAACCGTTCTTGCGGTAGCGGACGACCACGTAGCCGACACCGAACAGGGAACTGAACATCATGTTCATGCCGAGTATGCCGGGCAACACCCAGTCCACATAGCGAATGGCATCACCCTCGATCTGTCCCTTTTGCAGACCGACGGACTGACCGCGGTCTGACTCGAGGAGCACCAGTTCCGCAAAATATCCTTTGTGCGAGTCAGGGTTGATCCAGTAGCGATTTTGTCCTTCGAACTGCACCAGGAGATCGATCTGATGTCGGGCAATCCTGCGGAAACCTGTCTCCTCGTCGGCGATAGCCACAAATTCGATGAACCGGGTGTCGAGAAACGGATGCGCGCTCGCGTCGATCTCGGCTGCGGATTGCAGCACGCCGACGGTGTAAACCGGCCGTTCCGCGCTGAAGATAAATGACAGGCCGAACACCAGCATGACCGGCAGGATCAGGTTCCAGGCCAGGGTGCCGCGGTCTCTCAGGAATTCGAGATTCCGCGCACGAAAAATTGCGTAGATTCTTTTGAACATATCGTTCCTTGCTTGCTCCAGGATTCAGGCACGCAGCGAGTGCCCGGTAAGGTCGAGAAACAGGTCTTCGAGATTCGGTTGCCGGATTTTCATCCCGTTCAGCCCGCGCGTCTGCGCCGCGAGTCGTTGCAGGCTTGAATTGACGTCATTGGTTTCGATTTCGATGATCCCTTGCGCGTCGAGCACGCGGTGCTCGATCCCGGAAAGATCGCCGTCAAATTCGGCAAGCGGCAACTCGATGATGACGTTCTTGTAATGCGATTTCAGAAGCGCGTCGGGCGCGCCCTGGATGATAATCCGCCCGACGTCCATGATCGCGATCTCGTCGCACAGGAACTGCGCTTCTTCCATGTAATGGGTTGTCAGGATAATCGTGGTACCAGCCGAGCGTATGCGCAATACCAGGTCCCAGAAATTGCGGCGCGCCTGCGGGTCCAGCCCGGTCGTCGGTTCGTCGAGAAAAACCAGCTTCGGTTCATTCACGAGCGCAACGCCCAGCAGCAGCCTCTGCAGCTGGCCACCCGAGAGCTTGCGGTTGTCCCGGTCGAGGAGGTCCCGAAGCGAACAATCTTCGATGATCCGGTCCAGGTCCGCCTGCCGGTCGTAGAGATCGCGGAACATCTCGAGCGTTTCCCTGACCGTGATGAACTGCTGCAAAGCGGTACTCTGGAACTGGATCCCGGCCTCTTCACGGAATTTGCTGCCGGCGCGCTTGCCGTAGTAGTAGACCTCGCCGGAAGTGGCGGGCGTGACGCCCTCCATGATTTCCACAGTCGTCGTCTTGCCGGCGCCGTTGGGGCCCAGGAAGGCGACAAACTGGCCCTGGTCGACTTTCAGGTCGATCCCCCGGACGGCAGCGACCTCACGGTATTCCCGCTTCAGCAGCCCACGCACCGACGCCAGGAGGCCTTCC
>JBFFKF010000072.1:0-9258 GCA_041555515.1 Woeseiaceae bacterium | reverse complement strand
TTCCCGGTCCGAACTGGACGATATCCTCGACAGCCTGGCACGCTAGCCGCGACGAATTCCCGCTCTGCCATGAAGGCGGCGCGGTTGACCTTGCGCTGCAAAATTGAATTTTTCCGCGAAATTCCGGTCTGAGCAATTAAGCGGCCCGCATGGATATTGCTGCCCGGCAGGCGTCGCGCCAGCGGGGAAATCACTTACCTTCCGCGGCCGCAAAATGGTCTAGAATTGCACGAATCACCGGAGTTTCAAACATGGGCAGCCGAATAGCTCAACTGACAGTGCTTGTGCTCATGTCGCCGCTTTGCTGGGGGCAGGGCGCAGACAGGACGGATTCTGAAGCAAGCGCATCGACCGTAATTGGCCCACGTAATCTCCCGCTGTACGACGGCGCCCAGGAACTGCTTGCTGGAAACGATGCGGAAGGCGTCCGCCTGACGCACAAAGGACTGCAAATTGCACAAGGGCGGCGCGAGGAGGAAGCGGCGCTGTCGAACCTCTGCGCCGGCTATATCAAGCTGGCTCTTTACGACAATGCATTGAAATACTGCAACCTGCTGCTGGCGAGAAATGACCAGAGCTGGCGTGGTTACAATAACAGGGCGCTCATTTACATCATGACCAAGCAGTGGGACAAGGCGGAACAAGACCTGATGCGTGGCGAGGAATTAAATCCGAGTGCTCGTACCCTGAAAGTCGCACGTTCGATGTATATGGATGCAGTGCATCCTGTTACGCCCGAGATTGAAATAGACGATCGTCAACGACAAGTCAGTGCAGAATCCAATCCACAATAAATTTTCTGCTTTTGCCGCCGGCTTTGCACTCGCAGCCGGCCTGATGCTCAGCGCGGCCCAGGTATTTGCCCAGCAGGAAACGACGAGCATAACGCATTTCATGGATTCGAATACCGATCGCGTGCCGCTGCTGACAGCATTCCCGACATATCCTTCGATCGCGCGACGAGACAGAATCGAGGGCGAGGCGACAGTTTGCTTCATGGTCAACAGGGACGGTCGCATTACCCGCGTCAAGCTGAAAGAGGCCACTCACAGGATTTTCAGAAAACCCGCGCTCCGCGCGATCAAGAAATCGACATTCGAACCGCTCGCACCCGGCCAGGTGCTCGCAAGAGCGCGAACCTGCCGCACTTTTCGATTCAGGCTCGAGCCCGTATTCGTCGATAACACGGCAAGCTAGGCGCAGCCGCACTGCGTAATAGCAAATTCATCCATTTCGAAACTTCGCGTCGATCGCGAGAATTCGTTCTGCTGCTTCCTGCAGATCGCGGCCGATACTGACGAGGCCCGATTCGTGACCGGCCATGACCGCGATGCCGGTCTCGGGAAGATCCGTCTGCCGCCATAATCGGCGAAACTCCCTGGCCATTTCGGGCGTGCCGAATGCGACGTCGGCGTGCGTTGTAGGCGCCGAATCCCTGAGCGCTGCCCAAAGCATCTCGCTGTGCACGTGCACGATGGCGCCGATCCGCGGATCCAGGTCGTATATGGCCGCATGCGTCAGCGATTCGGAGGAGGCTTCACGGGCACCGCGGGACGTCACTCGATTTTGCTCAATGTCGAAATCTTCCACCAGCGCATAGTGCTCGGCGCCCGGGTCGGATACGTGCCCGGTCTGCGAGGCACTGATGATGAACTGACCCTCCCCGGGCGCGCGCACGCTGAGATTGCCGAATCCGATGCCCTGTTCTTGGTAATGACCAATGAGACCGGCAGCGTAAAGCGGCTGGCGCCAGCGATTCAGCGTTTCGATTTCCGAATTGTCCAGCGGCTCGGTTTTCTGCCAGTGAGACTCGAACTTGATGTATCCCTCGTCGATCATGAAACATTCACGGCGTGCTCAGGGAACAGCCCGCTCAGTCCATCTTCGCTGGCGGCGCAAATGCCGCGCTCGGTAATGAGTCCCGTAACTAGTCTCGAAGGCGTAACATCGAATGCGTAGTTGCGAATGGCGGTTTGACTGCCTACGGTCTGCACAGTGCACAGTTCATCGTCCGCCTTGCCATGGATTTTCGCAACCTCGTCCGGATCGCGTTCTTCGATCGGTATCTCGCTCAGGCCATCCCTAATTGTCCAGTCGATCGTCGTCGATGGCAGGGCTACGTAAAATGGAATGTCGTTATCGCGGGCAGCCAGCGCCTTGAGATAGGTCCCGATCTTGTTGGCGACGTCACCGCTACGGGTCGTGCGATCCGTGCCGGTAATACAGATGTCGACGAGCCCGTGTTGCATCAGGTGGCCCCCGGTGTTGTCAACGATCAATGTGTGCGCCACCCCGTTTTCCGCAAGTTCCCATGCGGTCAACTGCGAACCCTGGTTACGCGGTCGCGTCTCGTCCACCCAGACGTGTACGTCGATGCCTTTGGCTTTGGCGAAATAAACCGGCGCTGTGGCCGTGCCCCAGTTGATCGTCGCCAGCGCGCCCGCATTGCAGTGCGTCAGTATGTTGACGGGAGCGCCGGATTTCCTGGCGGCGATTTGTTCGATGAGTTTCAGGCCGTGTTCGCCGATGCCGCGGCAAATCTGGATGTCCTCGTCGCAGATCTTGCGCGCCTCGCCGGCGAGCAGGTCCTCGAGCTCGTCGTCCGCCGCCCGCTCGAGGACACCAAGCACGCGCTCGATTGCCCAGCGCAGGTTGACCGCGGTCGGCCGGCTCGCGGCCAGCTCCTTGGCGGCGCGCCGAATGTATTCGATCCGATCCTCTTCGCCGCGGCTCTCGAGCGCGGCGAGGTAAAGACTCCATGCCGCAGTTGCGCCGATCAACGGTGCCCCGCGCACCATCATTTCGCTAATCGCATAGACTCCGTCGCGCCAGGAACCAAGCTCCGCAACGACGTATTCATGAGGCAGGCGGCGCTGATCGATGATCTGCACCACCGCGGGATCATCCGGCTTCTGCCAGATGGTTCTAAAGTCCTCGCCCGATCGCCTCACTGGCCGTGCTCCCTGAATTGCGCGCGATACATTCTAACCCCCGAATAAGCAATCCGGGTCCCGTAATACGGTCATTCGCTTACTCCAAAACATCTGTCACAGTGTTAATCTCGATGCGTGATTTCTCAAATGAAGGCGAGGAACAGACTGGCGTGCCTGGCGTTGATCTCCTGCGGACTGCTGGCCCATCCACCCGCTTTCGCCCGGCAGACGACCCAGGATGTCGTGGCCGACGAACCTGCCAGTCTGCCGTCAGCACAGGAACTCGAGGCCTCAGGTGCGATTATCGGTCGCATCATCTTCGCTAAGCAAAACGTGTTCGACACGAGTGTGCCGAGTGAGAACAACGCACTGTATCGGCTTGCCAATCGCTGGCACATCGTCACGCGTGACTCGACCATCAAAAAACAACTTCTGTTTCGCAGCGGAGATCGATTTTCGCGGCGGCTGCTGGAGGAGTCGGAAAGAATCCTGCGCCAGAACAGTTATTTGTATGACGCCAAGATCATGCCGGTCAGGTACGAGGATGGCGTGGTCGATGTGCGTGTCTGGACCCGGGATCTCTGGACGCTCTTGCCCGGTTTTTCCATATCTCGGTCTGGCGGAGAAAACCGCACGAGCGTCGAACTGTCCGAATCGAACCTGGTGGGCCTCGGGGTAAAAGTTCGCTTGCGATATGAGGACGACGTCGACCGAAGCGCGACCAGCTTCCAGTATTTCGACAGGAATTTTCGGCAGACGTGGTGGACCGCGTTTCTCGATTTCGCGGACGCCTCCGACGGCAGTACCGCGCATGTAATCTTTTCGCGTCCTTTCTATGCGCTGGACACCAGGTGGAGTGCCGGTACGACCGTCTTCGCCGACGAAAAAGAAGTCTCGCTGTACGATCTCGGTGTCGAGGCAGCAGAATACAATGCGGAAACCGAAACACACAGTGCTTTCTGGGGCTGGTCGGCTGGACTCAAACAGGGCTGGGTCACTCGCTGGACCACCGGCATCGTCTACGACGACCGCGAATTCAGCGCCGTGCCCAACGGCCAGCTACCTTCCCTGGTTCCTGAGGATCGACGCCTCGTCTATCCGTTCCTCGGCTACGAGTTGCTCGAAGACGACTTCGAAAAAGCCAGCAACCGGGACCAGATAGAAAGGACGGAAGACTTTTTCATGGGAGCAAGGATCACGGCCAGGCTCGGATGGGCAAGTGAAAGCTTCGGTTCGGACCGCGATGCCCTTGTTTATTCAATGAGCGCAACTAAAAGCTTCGGATCCATCCAGCGCGAGGCCCTGTTTCTTTCTTCATCGCTCAGCGGGCGCTTCGAAGGCGGAGACAGTGTGAACACCAGGTTCGATGTGAGCGCCCGCTTTTACAACAGGATTACTGATAAACGGCTCGTCTTCCTGACGCTGGAGGGAACCTGGGGCAACGACCTGGACATCGACAGCCTCGTGGAACTGGGCGGTGATACGGGCTTGAGGGGTTATCCGCTGCGTTACCAGACCGGCGAATCGAAGCTTCTGGTGACCGCCGAACAACGTTATTTCACCGACTGGTATCCATTTCGCCTGTTTCGCGTCGGTGGAGCCATTTTCGCCGATGTCGGCCGCACCTGGGGCGAAAATCCGGTCGGCGGTGCGCCAGTGGGCTGGCTCAAGGATATCGGTGTCGGCCTGCGGCTCGGGTCGACGCGTTCGACAGGCCGGGACGTCGTGCATATCGACATCGCGTTCCCGCTGGACGGCGACCCTTCGATCGACGACGTGCAATTCCTGCTCGAGTCGAAACGCAGCTTCTGACGGCGCCGCCTGTGATGTGATCACCGGTGCATTTCCCTGCACCTGACAGGAGTACACTGGGGCGTCACAGCGCTGCGCGGGGACGAATGCCCTGACCGACGCCCTGTCTGACGCATTTCACGACCGAAATCGCCGACTTCCAGGGTCTAATCGGTAAAGCAGCGCAACGGAATAGCAATGCCCGTCTATCTGGATGACAAACGCCTTGTAAAACAACTGCTTGCAAATGATGAGCAGGCTTTCGACCGCTTTTTCAGCGAAAACTTTGCAAGACTTTATCGATTCGCCCTGACGCGCCTGCCGGACGACCCCGAGGGCACGCGCGAGGTGGTGCAAATAGCGATGACCAAGGCGATTCGCAAACTGCATACCTATCGCGGCGAATCGGCGCTGTTTACCTGGTTGTGCGCCATTACCAGGAACGAGATGAGTGACTGGCTCGCCAAGCAGGGGCGGTACAGGAAACATGTCGTGCTGACAGAGGACTACCCCGAAATTCAGGCGGTCGTCGACTCGTTTCAGGCGCCGGCAAGTGACGATCCCGAAAAAGAATTTCAACGCACCGAGCTCGTTCGCCTGATACAGGTGGCGCTGGACAGACTGCCGCCGAAATACGGCAATGTTCTCGAATGGAAATACATCGAGGGCTACTCCGTCAGCGAGATAGCCGCGAAACTCGATTTGGGCAACGAGGCAACGCAGTCGCTCATTGCGCGGGCCAAGCGCGCATTCAGCGATGTGTACGGTTCACTATCCGGTCCCGCGAGATCGGCATTGACAGGAATAATGCAGTAATGGAGAGAGACAGAGAGATCGAAGAGCTGCGCTCTGATGAAGCGTTTGCCGAACTCCTGAGCAAAGCGCCACCGCGTCCGGTTCCGCCGGCGGCGGACGAGGCACAGATTCGCGAAGTCGTGCACGCGGAATGGCGCAAGGTAGCCGGCGGACGTGTGCGGCGCCGACGCATTACGTCTTTCGCATTGGCGGCATCGGTCCTGCTCGCTGTCTTTGCAACTTTGAATCTTACGCGCGATCCGGTCGGCGACTTCACGAATCAACAAATGGCTGCCGTCGAAAAGCAGTTCGGTGAGATCAGTATCAATTCACAGCGTGCTTATGCCGGACAGCTCGCCGCGATCGAGGGTGGCGATGTCGTGGTATCAGGGCCTGATTCCGGACTCGCACTAGGCTGGCATGATGGCGGCTCGCTTCGCATCGACGAGAATACGGTTGTCGTTTTCGAAGCAGAAAACCAGGTTTACCTGCGCGAAGGTCGCGTCTACTTCGATTCTGTGACAGGCGCGTTGTCGTCACGCTCCACGAATGATGGTGTCGCAAATCTTGCAATACGCACGGATCACGGTGTCGTACGCCACCTGGGTACACAGTACATGACGCAGGTAGGGGACAATGAACTCGTCATATCGGTACGCGAAGGCGTTGTCTCGATCGATGGCAACGTGACGGCCCGGGCATCGGCCGGGCAACGGTTTGCGATTTCCGGTTTCGGCGAATTATCCATCAACGAAACCAATGGCGTTGATGACTGGGAATGGGTCGAGAAATCGACGCCGGCCGTGAATCTGAATGGTCGCTTCGTTACCGAAGCGCTTGATTGGGTTAGCCGGGAATCGGGCCGCACGATCAGCTACGCGAGCGAGGATGCGGAACGTATTGCGAAAGAAACACAGTTGCGCGGCAACATGCAGCTTCCGCCAAGCCGCGCACTTGAAGTATTCATGATGACGGTAGATCTCCATGCCCGAATCGAAGGCGAGGTAATAGTAATCAGTGAAGACTGATCGTCGCATCTGAACACGTTGGCATGTCAGGGACAGCGCATTGCTGTTCGATGTAAGGAAAGAGGTGAACGTGCGCTCACTCCTCTACTTGACTATTCTGGCGGTCTGCTCCCTTCCCGCAGCCGCACCGGCGCAGCACCGGGACTATGAGGGCCGCAGCATAGTATCCGTGATTGAGGAATTTCGATCACAGGGGTGGTCGTTTGCGTACAGCACAAACCTGGTAAGGGAAGACCTGCTGGTACTTGCCGAGCCACAGGGCGATGAAGTCCTGGAGATCGTCCGCCAGATTCTCGAACCACACGGCCTGACGATCCGCTCGGAGGAGGGACTGTGGCTTATCGTTCGCAGCGACTCGGCTGCCGCCAGGCTCGGCAGCCTGCTCGTCATCGTCAGGGATCGGCGCGACTACATGCCGCTCGACGATCTCGAGATCAACGCGCCGCCCGAATTCGGCTCCGGCATATTACTGACTCGGGGGATACAACAGTTTCCGGAAGTAACCGCGGATACCTATCTGGTCACGGTCGGCGCAGCCGGCTATCAGTCCGTCGATCGCGAGGTCAGGGTGCGGCCGGGCCGAAGCACGGAGCTCGAGGTAGAACTGGATCCGGCGAGACCGGATATCGAAAACATCACCGTATCCGCGAGCCGTTACGAGATCTCCCGAGACATCAGCACGTCGCGATTCGATTTCGACCGGAGTTCGATCGAGACATTGCCCGACGTTGGCGATGACCCGTTGCGTGCAACGCATCGACTGCCCGGTGCGGCTGCCAGCGGTGCTTCTGCGCAATCACACTTCCGTGGCGGCGAGGAGGCGGAGACGGGCATTATCCTGAACGGACAGAGACTATTCGATCCGTTCCACGTAAGGGATTACCAGAACGTCTTCAGCACGGTCGACTCGCGGGCGATCGACGGCATAGAGGTCTACACGGGCGGATTTCCGGTGCGATACGGCGATCGCCTGAGCGGCGTCGTGCTGATGGAGTCGCTGGACCTGACACGACCGCGGCACACAGAGATAGGGATTAGCGTATTCAATACGTCTTTTCTAACGGCCGGCCGCAACGCCGATAGCACGAGCAACTGGCTGTTCTCCGCGAGGCGCGGCAACCTGGATCTCGTCATTGACGAGCAATTCGGTCAGCCCAGGTATTACGACCTCTTCGGCCAGTTTTCGACCTGGCTCACGCCCAATACCAGGCTTTCCGGCAACGCTTTGTTCGCCGATGACCAGGTGCTCGTTATCACCGAGAGCGATCTCCCGGAAATCGAAGAAGCGAGAAGCCAGACCCGAAACGCGCAATTCTGGCTCACGCTCGAAAACCACTGGAGCGACATCCTCAGCAGTTCTACTGTGCTGTCTTACAGTTCGTTCAGTAATCGCCGTATCGGGCATACGGCGGACGTGGAAAAAGTGGTGTCCGATGTCACCGACATTCGTGACGTAGACCAGTTCGGCTTTCGCCAGGACTGGTCATTGCACAGCTCTGAAAACCACTTGCTGCAGTGGGGGTTCGCGTTCGAGCAAAGCGACGCGCAGTACGATTATGTCGGCAACGCACAGTTTTTCGGCTTGCGTGCGATATTCGAAGACGTTCCGGACACGATCAATCGCGACCTGACTGCTGCGCCGAGTGGCCCGAGCTACGCGCTCTACATGTCCGACAAGTGGAAAGTAGCCGCGGGCACGATTTTGGAATTCGGCCTGCGTTGGGACGACGAGACCTACACCGAACTGCCGTCGGGATCACAGTTCAGTCCCAGGTTCAACATCCTCCACGCACTCGGGCCGAAAACGGAGTTGCGCTTCAGCTGGGGGCGTTACTACCAGTCGCAGGGAATCCACGAACTGCAGATCGAAGACGGTGTGACCGATTTCTTTCCGGCGCAACGGGCCGATCACATAATCGCCGGCATCAGTCGCAAGCTTGGCAGGAATCACTCGATCCGGCTCGAGTTATTCCAAAAAGACATGGGTGACCTGCGGCCACGTTTCGAGAATCTCTACGATCCATTGGCCCTGATACCCGAGTTGCAGGCCGACCGGGTTCGAATTGCGCCCAGCGATGCACAAGCGCGTGGCCTGGAGCTTTCGATCAATCGCTCCGGCCAGGACCTGTCCTGGTGGGCAAGCTACTCGCTCGCCGAGGTCACCGACACCGTCGACGGCGTCGAGGTGCCGCGAAGCTGGGACCAGCGGCACGCATTTCAGGCTGGCCTCACCTGGAGCACGAATAACTGGGACCTGTCGATTGCAGGCCATATAAGAACCGGATGGCCGACAACGTCGCTGTCGCTGGAAAAAAATATCGGCCCCGGCGGTGAGACCGAGCTGGTCGCCGTTCCGGGCCCGCGCAACGCGGAACGTATCTCCAGTTTTTCGAGCCTGGATGCCCGGGTTAGCCGCAAGTTCGATGTCGGGCGCGGCACGATAACGGTCTTCGCCGAAGTATCGAACTTGCTCGACAAGAAGAATATTTGCTGTTTCGATTACGATCTCGAGACCGATGAAAACGGCGATGAGGTTCTCGAATACAGCACGGATACCTGGTTGCCGTTATTGCCTGCCGTCGGATTTCTCTGGGAGTTCTAGATCCGGACGAGCGATGATCGCTCGATCAGCCGATGGCCCGTTTTGCGGATTGCAGGGTATTGGACATCAGCATGGCGATCGTCATCGGCCCGACACCGCCAGGAACCGG
>JBFFKF010000071.1:0-9366 GCA_041555515.1 Woeseiaceae bacterium | reverse complement strand
GGCCGACACGACGCCCGAGGATGCGTACGACTATCGCGAGGCCATCATGGAAGCAATGCGCGGCCACATTCGCGCTGCATCCATGACTATGCGCGGGTTGGTCGAAGACAGGGGGCAGTTATTGAATCACGCGCTTGCGATGGCAAATAACGCCGAGGAATTCGATCATCTTTTCGCCGAGGGATCGAACGTCGGCGAATCGGAAGCCCTGCCCGTTATCTGGGAAGAACCGGAGGAATTTGCGGCCGCAATCGAGAAGGTGAAAGAGGCATCCGCCGCCTTCGTCGAAGCCGCCGAAAGCGGTGATGCGGAGCGGATCGGGGGAGCGTTCCGCGAGCTGGGCGGGTCCTGCCGCGGCTGTCATGACCGCTTCCGCGTCGCCCACGATTAAATTGCGAGTCGCTACGATCCTGACGGCCGCCACATTGCTGGCGGCCGTTGACGCATCCGGCCAGGAAGACCTGGTCAAGCGCGGCGAGTATCTCGTATCCGCAGGGGGGTGTATTACCTGTCATACCGAGGAGGGGCAGGATGCCGCGCCGCTGGCCGGCGGCCGCGCAATGGAGGCGCCCTTCGGCACATTCTATTCATCGAACATCACGCCAGACGCCGATACCGGGATCGGCGGCTGGAGCGACGACGAATTCGTCGAGGCATTCTGGGAGGGCGTGAGTCCGGCAGGCGAACACTACTTTCCGGCGTTTCCGTACACGTCCTACACCGGCGTAAACCGCGACGACCTCGTCGCGATGAAGGCTTACCTGTTCAGTCTCGATCCGGTGCGAAAAGAGAATAAAGAACATGATCTGGCCTGGTATATGTCGAGCCGCCTGGCGGCCGGTGCATGGAAGGAACTGAATTTCACGGCTGCGCGATTCGTTCCCGACGATACCAAAGACGAGCAGTGGAACAGGGGCGCCTACCTCGTTCGCCACCTCGGGCACTGCGGCGAGTGTCATACGCCGCGGAGCAAGCTCGGCGTGCCGCAGACACAAGACGAATTGGCGGGCAGCCGACTCGGCGACGAAAGAATACCGAATATTACGCAGCACCGTGTGGACGGCATTGGCAGGTGGTCGACGAGCGACATCGAGTATTTCCTCGATATCGGCATGCTGCCCGACGGTGACTTCACCGGCAGCTCCATGGCGGACGTGATCGAGGACAATACGAGCAAGCTGACTCGCGAAGATCGCCTGGCTATCGCCGCCTACCTCAAATCGGTACCGCCGCGGGAAGGTCACTAAGTCAACCGAAAGTGCAGGCATTCCGTGCGTGCATTTCACGGTCGATTTAATTAACATTGCGCGCCGTACACGCAGGTTCCTGCAAATTCTTCTTGAACATTTATTCAACTGGAGATTCGGTATGTTTCGAATGGGCTCGTTAGCTGTGATTCTCGGCCTGTCCTCCGGCGCAGCTTATGCGCAGGGTGCTGGCGCACCCGCTGAGGAAAGTCCCTGGGCCGGAACGGCGTCGCTCGGCTATCTCAGCACATCGGGTAATACGGAAACGAAGAGCTACAACACGGCGTTCGATATTTCCTATACCCGAAACAAATGGACGCACACTTTCAATGCGGCAGCAAACGGGGCAGACGATGGCGGGGGGACGACGGCGGAGGCGTATCAGGCCGGCTGGAAAAGTGCCTATGATTTCAGCGAACACAGCTACCTGTTTGGTCAGGTGAACTGGCGCAAGGACCGGTTTGCCGGTGTAAATCAGCAGTTGAGCGAAGCCATCGGCTACGGCCGACGAATCATAGATACGCCGGTTCACCTGTTGAGTGCCGAAGCGGGCGTCGGTTACACCAGTCTTGATTTTGCAGACGATACGAGTTCAAGCAGCGCCATCCTGACGCTGGGTATGGATTACAAATGGACGTTTAGCGAAACATCGAATTTCGAACAGAATATCGATGTCGAATCCGGATCGGACAATACCTATATCGAATCCGTCAGTGCCGTGCGCGCGAGACTGCTCGGCGATTTCGCTCTCGTCCTCTCGTACACCGTGAAGCACAATACGGACGTGCCGGCCGGAAGCCTGAAAACCGACAAGCTGACGGCGATTTCGCTCGAGTATTCTTTCTGAGCTAAACGCTTGTCAGTAGGCTACGGCCGCACCATCGGCAGCGCGCGGATCCGCAGCGCCGGAAAACACGCCGGTCTCCGGGTCGCGGTATACCGCCATCGCCTGTCCGATGCTCGAAGTATCGCTTAATGTATGACCACGCGCTTCGTAGAGATCGAGCGTGTCCGGGGATAGAAGCTTGCGCTCGACCAGCGTGTTGTCCGGTAACCACTGGTGATGTATGCGGCCCGCACTCAGCGCTTCCGCAACATTCATGTCGTGATCGATGACATTCAGGATCGTCTGCATCGTCGTGTTGATGATGGTACGCCCGCCGGGCGTGCCGGTTGCTAACAGCGGCACGCCGTCGATCGCGACGATGGTCGGCGTCATGCTCGAAAGCATGCGCTGCTCCGGACGGATCAGGTTAGCATCGGTGCCGATCGTGCCGTCCTCGAGAGTCACGCCCGGACGTGCGTTGAAGTCGCCCATCTCGTTGTTCAGCAGATAGCCTGCACCTTCGACGACGGCTTTACTGCCGTAACTGTATTCGAGCGTGTAGTTCAACGACACCATGTTGCCGTCCCTGTCGACGATCGAAAAATGCGTCGTCTCGTCGGATTCATAAAGTTGTGCAAACCGTGCCGGATCGCTTGCCGATTTGTAATCCGGGTCGATGCTCGCTCTTTGCCGCGCCGCGTGTTCTTTTGACGTCAAGATCGCGACCGGCATGTCCTCGTTGAAATCCGGATCCCCAAGGAAATTCGCCCGATCTGCATAAGCACGTCGCATCGATTCGGTCAGCAGGTGCAGATACAAGGCCGAATTGTGGCCGATCTGGCGCAGATCGAAGCCTTCGAGGATGTTTAGCATCTGCACCAGCACCGTGCCGCCGGAGCTCGGTGGCGGCATGCTGACGATTTCAAAACCGCGGTAGGTGCCGCGAATCGGTTCGCGTTCGAATGCCCGGTATTTCTCCAGGTCTTCGAGCGTGATGATGCCGCCGTTCTGCTCCATGAACTCGGCGGTCAACCGGGCGGTCCTGCCCTTGTAAAAACCGTCCTTGCCGTTTTTTTGTATCCGTTGCAGCGTCCTGGCGAGATCCGGCTGCTTCCATATATCGCCTGCCGCGTAAAATGAACCGTCTGCCTTCAGAAATACTTTCGCCGAGCTTGGATACTTGTCCCACCATTCCTTGTTTTCTTTGAACGATTCCTGCAGGTGCCAGCTGAGCGGAAATCCCTCGCGCGCAAGATCGATCGCCGGCTGCAGGAGCTCCCGCCACTCGAGGGAACCGAGGCGCTGGTGCGCGAGCTCCATGCCGGCGACGGTCCCGGGCACCCCGACCGCCAGCAGGCTGTCGTGGTTGGCGTTGTCAGGAATGTTGCCATGCTCGTCGAGATACATGGTCCTGGTCGCGGCAAGCGGCGCTTTCTCGCGGAAATCGAACGTGGTGTTTTCGCCGTCCGCCCCGTAATAGACCAGGAAACCACCGCCGCCGATATTGCCGGCCGAGGGCCAGGTAACTGCCATGGCAAACGCGGTTGCAATGGCGGCATCGACGGCGTTACCACCTTTTTCCAGGATGTCCAGACCCACTTCCGAGGCGATCGCGGATGCCGTGGCAACGACACCATGCCGGCCGTAGACGGGCTGGCTGGTGGCGGCATTTAACGCCAGCGATCCCAGTAATAACAGCGTAGCCAGCGCAGCGACAAGGAAGGCGCGAATTTTGCTATTGTCCAGTGGCTTCACAGCTGACAACTCTTAAGAATCGCCGGAATTCTATACCACGGCATCATGCCCTGTTAGTCAAAGGACCAACATATGAACAGACGATCTTTTTTTGAAATGATGGGCGTTGCCTCGGTAGCACTAGGGCTCACCAAGTCAGCGTCGGCCCAGTCCGGCTCGGGCGCCGAAGCGCGCCTGAAAGAACTGGGCATCAATTTGCCGGAACCGGCCGGCCCGGTTGCCGTGTACGTTCCGTACCGCGTGAGCGGTAACCAGGTATTCATCGCCGGCAATATCCCGCCGCAGGACCTTGACCTACCGACCGCCGGAAAGCTCGGTGCAGAACTGACAGTAGAGCAAGGTTACCAGGCGGCTCGGCTCGCCGGCTTGCGAGTGCTCGCGCAACTCAGGGTGGCCTGCGGTGGAGACCTGGACCGGGTCGTCAAGGCGCTGCAGATCCGTGGATTCGTTAACTGCACGGCGGATTTCACCAGGCAATCCAGTGTCGTAAACGGCGCATCCGATTTATTCAGGGAAGTATTCGGCGATGCAGGCCTGGCCGCGCGGGCCGCGCTCGGTGCGAATGCCTTGCCCTTGAATGCGGCGGTAGAGATCGAATCTGTCTGGGAAATCAAACCCTGAGTACCTGCCTGGAGTCATGCTATGAAAAACGGCAAATGCCTGTGCGGTGCCGTCAGCTTTACCGCCGAAGACGTCAAGCCTGATGTCAGTGCTTGTCATTGCCGCATGTGCCAGCGCGTATCCGGCGGCATCTTCATCACAACGCCGGCGCACGGCCTGATTTTTGAGGGTGAGGAGCACATTTCTATTTATCGCAGCTCGGACTGGGCAGAACGCGCGTTTTGTAATATTTGCGGAACGCATCTCTTCTACCGCATAGTCGGAACCGACGAATACGATATGTGTATTGGCACTTTCGATGACCCCTCCGATTTCACGCTAACGTCGGAGATATTCATCGACCGCAAACCCGATGCTTACGCACTGGCTGGCGAGCACCCGCGACTGAGCGAGGCCGAGACGCTGGAGAAGTACCCGATATTCGGCAGTTAACACCCATGCACGACGATGCAGAGCAGTATGACCCTGAAAGCTGGATCGACCGCGTAGAGCTGGCGATCGCACTGGTTTTACAGGCCGGGATATTTGTCGTTACCGTCAGCGCGTTCGTCCAGGGGCGGTGGCTCGGTGCTTTCTCGGGTACAGTAGTGCTGCTGCTTACCTTTGCGCCGGCCATGATCGAGCGCCGTCTCAACCTGACGCTGCCGGTCGAATTCACACTGATCACGAGCGTGTTCCTGTATGCGAGTTTTGCACTCGGCGAGGCGCAAGACTTTTACGAAAAAATCTGGTGGTGGGATCTCGCGCTGCATGGCCTCTCGGCGCTGACCATCGGGGTCATCGGTTTTCTCGGGATATACGTTTTTTACATGACCAACCGCATTCGAATGCGGCCGGGTTGGATGGCTACGGTAACGTTCGCGCTTGCCGTGTCGATTGGCACCATCTGGGAAATATTCGAGTACCTGGCTGACCTGTCACTGGGACTGAAGATGCAGAAGTCCGGCCTGGATGACACGATGAGCGACCTGATGATCAACGCGACGGGCGCCGCGCTTGCCGCACTCATGGGATATTTCTATGTACGCGACCAGGACAGCCTGTTCGCGCGCCGCGTCATCAGGGCCTGGGAGAAGCGCAGGCACCCGAGAATCAATACAGGCGGAACAAGCTGATAACGAGGACCCGATGAAGAAAATGCTGATAAGCGTCGCCGCGGCGGGATTCCTGGCATCGCAAATGTGCAGCGGCGCTACGCCGATAGAAGCGGCGTCTCATGAGATACGCCATGAACTGGCCGCAGCTGTGTCGGCAGAACGCATCGAGATAGACATCAGAACGCTCGTCGGCTTTGGTACGCGCCACACTTTGTCGGAAACCGAATCCGCAACGAGGGGCATCGGTGCAGCACGCCGCTGGGTCGAACAGGAATTCAAGAATATTTCCGGTAATTGCGGCGGCTGTCTCGAGGTCTTTACCGTCGGTGATGTGATCTCGGGCGAAAGACGGATTCCCGAACCTACTGAAGTCGTGAATGTCATTGCGATTCAGCGCGGCACGCTCGATCCCGAGCGCATGGTCATGATGGCGGGCGACATCGACTCCAGGGTCAGCGATCCCCTCGACAGTACTTCCGACTCGCCTGGTGCCAACGACAACGCGACTGGTCTTGCAGGAACGATAGAGGCAGCCAGGGTGTTGTCGAAGCATCAGTTTGCCGGATCGATCGTCTATGCGGCTTTGTCCGGAGAGGAACAGGGATTGTTCGGCGGCAAGATTCTGGTCGAACGTGCGCTGGCCGACGGCTGGCGAATCAAGGCGGTACTCAACAACGACATGATTGGCAACATCTCAGGGCTGGACGGCGTTACCGATAACAGTACTGCGCGAGTATTTTCGGAAGGCACACGTTACGTCGAAACCGAGGAAGAAGCACTGCTGCGCCGGCGCAGGGGCGGCGAAGTGGATTCCCCGTCGCGAAACCTCGCACGTTACGTCGATCGCATGGCCGATGAATTTATCCCGAATCTCGATGTCATGATGATCTACCGACTCGATCGCTTCGGGCGTGGCGGGCATCACCGGCCGTTCAACGAACGCGGCATTCCCGGCGTGCGCATCATGGAAACGCACGAGCACTATCACCGCCAGCATCAGGATCTGCGCACGGAAGATGGCATCGCCTACGGTGATGTCATCGAAGGCGTCGACTTCGATTATGCTCGCAAGCTGACCGCATTGAACGTCGTATCTCTCGCCGGCATGGCGTCGGCGCCGCCGTTTCCGGCCAACGTCGATATAGAAGGCGCCGCGCAGCCGAGCACGACCTTGAGCTGGTCGATAGCGGAAGGAAGAGCGGCGGAGAATCTCGCCGGTTACAAAGTCTACTGGCGCCTGACGACGGAACCGCAATGGACGTTCAGCCGATACGTCGGGCTGGTCGACACCTACTCACTGGAAAACATTGTCGTCGACAACTATCTGTTCGGCGTTGCCAGTGTATCCATGGACGGCTACGAATCACCCGTAGTATTTCCGGGAGCAACGGGCTCATTCGGCGAGTGATAGACTGCGTCTTCGCACAACAATAAGAATGCCGCAGGATCGCCAATGGACAGCGACGCCAGTGCTCGCACGCCCGTAACAGACGAGGAAACCGTCAGTGGTTTCCAGGTCGGCATCGTCATTGTCGGCATCTCGATCACATTGCCGTTGTTGTACAGCGCAGGGGAACTCGCGAGGGGCATCGGTCTATCGAAAGGGATCATCTCTGCCATTACCGGCGCCATGATCCTGAGTGTAATGTCAGTGCCGGCGGCGATCGTCGGCGCCAGGACCCGGCTGTCGAGCTACATGATCATCGAACACACCTTCGGTTACGCCGGCGCAAAGTTCGTTAATTTCTGGTTCGGCATTTTCCTGCTCGGCTGGTACGCCGTAACGGCAGAACTTTTCGGACGAACCTTGTACCTCGCGGCGGGAGAGCTGACATCGTGGACTGTCGCCGAGCCCGTGTACACGATCATCAGCAGTATCCTGGTCATCATTACCACCGTATATGGATTCAAAGCAATCGACCGGCTGGCGCTGATTGCCGTGCCGTTCCTGTTGCTCGCACTGATCGCGGTCGTCGTCATATCGCTTCGGCAAACGTCATTCAACGACCTGTTGCGGATCGAAGCCGGGGACATCGACATGGCGACGGCAATCTCCGCGGTCGTCGGAGCGGCAATCGTCGGTGTCGTACTGACGCCCGACCTGACGCGCTATACGAGAACCACGCTCGACTGCGTCGTCGCATCCTTCGTCGGGCAGGGCGGCGGCATGATCAGTGCTTACGTGCTGGGCATGATCCCGGTGCTGGTGTGGAACGAGCTCGAGCCGATGAACTACATGTTCACCATGGGTTATGGCGTGCTCGCGCTCGGCGTAATCGTATTCGCGACCTGGACGACCAACACCGTAAACCTGTATTCGACGGCGCTCGCTGCGCGCGCCTCGGTTCCACTGGGTCGATATCGATCCGTTACCGTCATCAGCGGTATCGTCGGAACGGGCGCGGCCTTGATTGGCATCGCGGACAACCTGATCGATTTCCTGCTCGTGCTCGGCTTGCTCGTACCACCGATTGCGGGTGTCTACCTCTGCGACTTCTTTGTTCTCGGACGCACGGAGTTCTCCGCAGCGAGGCTCGAGGAGCGGCCGCCGATCAGGGTAAATGCCGTCGTGGTCGGTATCGGCGCCGGCATCGTCGCGACCTGGATGTACTACTCGGATCTCTCCCTGACGACGATCGCCCCGCTGGACTCGCTTGTGATATCCATCGCCGCGTACCTCGCGCTCGAGAAGTCCGGCACGATCTTCAAGGCAGACTGAGGTGCGCATCGGCATCGACGTTGGCGGCACCCATACCGATGCAGTCGTGCTCGACGGCCAATATGTCGTGACTTCCACCAAGGTCCTGACCTCGGAAAACGTCAGGGACGGCGTGGTGAATGCGCTGGACGAGGTGCTCGGGGACAGCCGGGTTCCGCGTCGCGCGATCGATGCGGTGATGATCGGCACGACGCAATTTACCAACGCCGTCATAGAACGACGCGAACTCGCGCCGACGGCGATCATCCGCATTGCGCTACCCTCCGGCGAACTCGTGCCGCCGATGATCGACTGGCCCGATGACATCGCGGAACAACTTGGCCGGCATGTTTACATGATCCATGGCGGGCGAACTTATGACGGCTTTCCGATTGCGCCGCTGGATGACGCGGAAATCGACGCGGCTATCGACGAAATAGCGGCAAAGGAAATCAAACTGGTTGCCGTGTCGGGTGTTTTCTCGCCGTCGGATCCGGCGCAGGAAGAGTATGTCGCGGCACGCATAAAGCAGCGGTATCCCGGGATACGTGTAACCCAGTCTCACAACATCGGGCGTCTTGGCCTGCTGGAACGGGAGAATGCCGCTTTGCTGAACGCGAGCCTCTTGCCACTCGCAGACCGCGTTGTTGAATCCTTCGCCAAGGCGCTGCAGATTCGGAAACTCGATTGTCCGTTCTATATCAGCCAGAACGACGGCACGCTGATGAGCGCCGAGTTCGCCGAGCGATACCCGGTGATGACATTTTCTTCCGGGCCGACCAACAGCATGCGCGGTGCGGCTTACCTGTGCGGCGTCAGCGATGCGATCGTCGCCGACATTGGCGGCACCACGACCGATATCGGCATGCTCGTAAACGGTTTTCCGCGGGAGGCGACCATATACTCCGAGCTTGGCGGTGTGCGGACCAACATTCGTATGCCGGATGTACTGTCGCTTGGTCTGGGCGGCGGCAGCATCGTGGCGGTTGGCGAGGACATTCGCATCGGTCCGCAGTCGGTAGGTTATGCCATCACGGATGAGGCCAGAGTTTTCGGGGGCGAAACGCTCACGGCAAGCGATGTTGCCGTTGCCGCCGGTTACGCCGACCTCGGCGATCCCGG
>JBFFKF010000070.1:0-9627 GCA_041555515.1 Woeseiaceae bacterium | reverse complement strand
CGGGCCTGCACGCATTTCTGCGCATTTAGAAGCAAGAACCAAAACGAAAAAGGGAGATTCCACATGCAAAAGCTGAGAATTGGGAAGCTTTCCATTGCGCTGTTGCTGCTCGGCGCAGTGGGCTATGTCGGTGCAATCACTTTCGGTCAACCCGATGGTGACGAACATCCATACGTCGGAACGCTAATCTTTGTTCAGAACGGGGTAGGATTTTACGCTTGCTCGGGGACGCTTATATCACCCACGGTCATGCTCACGGCCGGCCACTGTACGGAAGAAGCCGGAAATCCGAATGACGTTACCTACGTACGCTTTGACGAGGATGCGCTGGAAGGCCTGGCTCAGGCACGCAGCCTCGATGCCTGGTTGAAATCCAGATGGATAAAGGCGAAGGAAGTCATCCCACACCCGAATTACGATGACTACAGTGCGTTTCCCCAGACTTTCGACGTCGGGCTGGTCATTCTGCAAAAGCCGGTAATGCTCAAGACATACGGCGTGTTGCCGAGCAAGGGATTGCTGGAGGATGTGCTCGCCGCAAAAGGTAATTCCGGTAATTGGTGGACAGCTGTCGGCTACGGCGTGCAGGGGGTTATAAATCCGTTCGCCATGGATGACTATGCTCGCTATAACGCCATTGTCAGCTTGCTCGAGGTTACCAGCAGTAACAACGGCCCGGGAAGCAGCGCCAAATTCAGCAACAATCCTGGCGGCGGCACTGGCGGCACATGTTTTGGGGATTCCGGGGGACCCGTCTTTTACCAGGACACGCCGATTATCGGTGCGATTGTCTCTTTCGGCATTACCCCTTGTATCGGCAACGACTATCAGTTTCGTATGGATACGTCGACCGCGCTGGATTTCATTAACGACAACCTGTAACAGAAACATGGGGGCGGAGTGCGAGTCCGCCCCCATTCCTGATCCTTGTCTAGTCTGCACTGGATGCGCGGCTTAAGCCGCTGCCAGATGCAAAGCCGGCCTTGAATAGTCAGTTCTTGCGACGCACGGCTGTGACGTTCGGTAATTGCTCCAGGCGGCTGATGACGCGGCTCAATGTCGGCAGCCCGGGAACTGATACACCAATTTCCATGATGACCTGCATCGCCTGTTTGTCCTTCTGCGTTTGCATGCTGTCGATGCTGACATTGTTGTCGGCAAACACGCTGCTAACATCGCGTAAAAGGCCCTGGCGGTCGTAGGCATGCAACAGCAGTTCGGCCGGATAAATTGTGTCCGCCGCATCACCCCAATCGACGTCGATGACCCGTTCGGGATGACGTGAGTGCAGGCCCATAAAATTGCCGCAGTCCTGCCGGTGAATACTGACGCCGCGTCCCTGCGTGATGTAGCCCATGATGTGCTCGGGCGGCACCGGCCTGCAGCAGCGGGCGAAATTGCACAACAGGTCACCGATGCCACTGATGGCGATCTCACTGGCGCCCGATTTCTTCGTGCGTGACGGTCGTTTCTTGTGAACGATATCCGGTATTTCCGTCTTGCGCAGGTTCTGCACCGCAGATGCGATCGAGGCCAGCGTGATGTCACCGGCGCCGAGCGCAATGTGCATTTCATCGCTGTTGCCGAACCTCAGCTGCCGGGCAATGTCCGCGGAAGGGATGTCCCTTACATTCAGGCGAGAAATTTCACGCTCGAGCATCTCGCGGCCCTGGCGCTTGTTTTGCTCCTTGTCGCGCTGCCGGAACCAGCTCCGAACCTTGCTTCGGCTCCTGGTCGCGGCCAGGTATCCGAGTTGTGGGCTCAACCAGTCACGACTGGGCTGCGCCTCTTTTCCGGTGATGATTTCGATGCGGTCACCGTTCTGCACTTTGTAGGTCAACGGTACGATACGTCCGTTAACTTTGGCGCCGCGACATCGGTGTCCCACCTGCGTATGCACGTGATAGGCGAAGTCGAGCGGCGTCGAGTTGGCAGGCATCTCGACAACGTCGCCTTTTGGACTGATTGCATATACCCGATCCTCGAATATGTCCCCGCGAATCTGCTCGAGCAAATCGCCATCGGGCTCGGTCGGTTCGAGTAATTGCCGCAATAGATGGATTTTCTGGTCGAATGACGCCTTTTTGGCGCCGCCTTCCTTGTAGCGCCAGTGCGCGGCAACGCCGAGTTCGGCATGCCGATGCATTTCGTGCGTCCTTATCTGCACTTCTACCGTCTTTCCATCGGGCCCGATAACGGCCGTGTGCAACGACTGGTAATCGTTGTCCTTCGGATTCGCAATGTAGTCGTCAAATTCTCCCGGCAGGTAAGTCCACAGGTTGTGAACGATGCCCAATGCCGCATAACACTCGCTGACATCGGCGACAAGAATCCGCACGGCACGAATGTCGAACAATTGATCGAGGGCGCTGTTCTTGCGCTGCATTTTTCTGAAGATGCTGAATATGTGCTTGGGCCTGCCGCTGATCTCTGCAACGATGTCGTGCGCTGCGAGTTCGCGTCCCAGCGTTATCTTGAGATCTTCTATGAAAGATTCGCGTTCGTCGCGTTTTTCCCGCAGTGCCCTTGCAATGTGCTGGTAGGTCTCCGGTTCGAGATAGCGAAACGCCAGGTCCTCCAGTTCCCACTTGAACTGCCACACGCCCAGGCGGTTCGCGAGCGGTGCGTAGATTTCCTGTGTTTCGGTCGCGAGCGCCCGTTTCTCGGCTGCGCTTGCGCGCTTTGCGAGGCGCATTTTCAGCAATTGCTCGGCGATGCGAACCAGCACGAGCCGCGCATCGGACACGACAGCAAGCAGCATCTTGCGAAGCGCCTCGGACTGCTGCACGGCGAGCGCTTCGCCCGGCTGCCAGTCCGCGGGCAGTGAGAATCGAGAGAGCTGCACGAGCCCCTGGACGAGTTCCTGCAGACCCTCGATCTTGAGTCTTTGCAGATCCTGCACACCGACCATGCCTTCCCTGTGGAGCGGAAAAATGCGCACCGCCGCGAGCAGCGTGTCCGGGAGCCCGAGGGGCCCCAGGACCGCACAGATCTGCTCGCCCTCGTGACGGGCTGCCGCCACCTCCGGGCCGTCTGGCAGGCTCTGCGCGAATTCGCTGACCGTCTGCCTCAATTCCTGTTCAGAAATAGCCATTTGGCGCTTTTTGACTGGTGTGTGGGAATCCGTTAACCGTTATCATACGCGGTGATTTTGGGCGCCACTGCATTTATCACCTGGCGGCAGCTTTGCTGGCGCTTCACGCGCATAGGGTAATACCGGGGACCTGGCGAGAATTCTAACGTATGGCCGGACATAGTAAATGGGCGAATATCCAGCACCGCAAGGGACGCCAGGACCAGAAGCGGGGCAAGCTATTTACCAAGCTGATCAGGGAGATAACGGTCGCGGCACGCACCGGCGGCAGTGACATCAGCGCCAATCCGCGCCTCAGACTCGCGGTCGACAAGGCCAAGGCGCAAAGCATGCCGAAAGACAATATCGACCGCGCCATCAAGCGCGGCTCGGGCGACGCTGGTGGCGCGGATTTCTCGGAAATCCGTTACGAGGGCTACGGGCCCGGCGGCATTGCCGTCATGGTCGACTGCATGACGGACAACAGGAACCGCACCGTCGCCGAGGTCCGGCACGCATTCACGAAATTCGGCGGCAACCTGGGCGCCGACGGCTCGGTCAGCTTCCTGTTCAATCATGTCGGGATCCTGCTTTATCCGGCCGGCAGCGATGAAGACGCGTTGATGGAGGCGGCAATCGAGGCGGGCGCCGAGGACGTCATCGTCAACGATGACAAATCGATCGAGGTGCTGATAGATCCCGCTGATTTCGAAACGGTGCGGGATGCGATGACGGCGTCGGGGTTCGAGCCCGATATCGCCGAAGTGACGATGCGAGCCAGCAACAGCACCGAGCTCGAGTTGCAGGAGGCAACTTCGATGATCAAAATGCTCGAAACGCTGGAGGATCTGGATGATGTGCAGAGCGTGTACAGTAATGCAGACATATCCGAAGAAATCCTGGCCCAGCTCTGAGGTGAGCCTTGACTGATTGCCAGCGAATCCTGGGTATCGATCCCGGCTCGCGCCTGACAGGTTTCGGTGTCGTCGACTGCATCGAAGACAGCTCGACCTATGTAGCGAGCGGCGCCGTCAACACGATCGAAGGTGAATTCAAAGACCGTATCAGGCTGATCTTTCAATCCGTGAATGCAATCGTCGCGGAGTATCAACCGCACGTGGTCGCCATCGAGAGTGTATTCGTGCACAAGAATGCCGGCAGCGCATTGAAACTCGGCCATGCGCGTTCGGCGGCCATCTGCGCGACCTTCGAATTCGATCTCGACGTGTTCGAGTATGCACCGCGCGAAATCAAGCAGGCCGTGGTGGGCACCGGTTCGGCGACCAAGGAGCAAGTGCAACACATGGTCCGCTCGATACTCGAGCTGGACGGCGATCCGTCTCCGGACGCTGCGGATGCGCTGGCGACGGCACTTTGTCATGCACATCGACGGCGACTGTACGAGACATTGCACGGCATTGATTTGATAGCGGGCGGAGCCCAATGATTGGATCGTTAAGAGGAAAACTTGCTTGGAAGCAGACGCCGCTAATCATCGTCGAGTGCGACGGTGTCGGTTACGAAGTCGAAACGCCGATGTCGACGTTTCTCGAACTGCCACCCGTCGGCTCGGATATTTTCCTGCGCACACACCTCGTGGTGCGCGATGATGCGCATACGCTGTACGGTTTTGCAACAGAAGAGGAAAAAGCCTTGTTTCGCCTGTTGCTGAAAGTCAGCGGCATCGGCGCGAAGATGGGATTGGCCATACTCTCCGGAATGAGCGTCAGTGACTTCGAGCGTTGTGTGCGCTACGACGACACCGCGATGCTGATCAAGATACCGGGCGTTGGCAGGAAGACGGCCGAACGCCTGATCATCGAAATGCGTGACAAGATCGATGAATCGGCGGGTAATGAGCTCGTCGTGAAAGGCAGGAGTGTCGCCAGTGATTCGCGCGCCGAGGCTGTCGATGCGCTGGTCGCGCTCGGTTACAAGCCGGCCGAGGTGAAGCGCCTGCTCGCCAAGCTCGACACCAAGGACAAATCGGCGGAGGACATCATCCGCCTCGCACTGAGGCAGGCGGCCGCATAATGAGCAACGCAATTGAACGTGACCGGATTACCAGCGCCGTTCCTCGCGAAGAGGACAGGGCATTTGACCGCGCCATTCGACCAAAGACGCTCGACGAATACGTCGGGCAAACCAAGGTCAAGCAGCAGATGGACATTTTCATCACGGCGGCGAGGAATCGCGGCGAGGCGCTCGACCATCTGCTGATATTCGGCCCGCCGGGACTCGGCAAGACCACGCTGGCGCATATCGTTGCCAACGAAATGCAAGTGAATCTGCGGCATACGGCGGGACCAGTTCTCGAGAGGCCGGGGGACCTGGCGGCAATTTTGACGAACCTCGAGCCGAACGACGTACTGTTCGTCGACGAGATTCATCGCTTGAGCCCGGTCGTCGAGGAAGTGCTGTATCCCGCAATGGAGGACTTCCAGCTCGACATCATGATCGGCGAAGGACCGGCGGCGAAATCCATTAAGCTGGACCTGCCGACCTTTACGCTGGTCGGGGCGACGACGCGGGCGGGGCTTCTTACATCGCCGCTTCGCGACCGTTTCGGCATCGTGCAGCGCCTCGAGTTCTACTCCACGGAGGAACTGGAAAGAATCGCCACGCGCTCCGCCGATATCCTGAATCTGCCGCTTGACGCTGACGGGGCAAGACAGATTGCGGAAAGGTCTCGGGGCACGCCGCGTATCGTCAATCGACTGTTGCGCAGGGTGCGTGATTACGCAGAGGTCGAGGCAGACGGTGCTGTAACCGAGTCGGTCGCAATCAGCGCCATGGACCTGCTGGATGTCGACCCCAACGGATTCGATGCGATGGACCGGCGCCTGCTGCAGACCATCATCGAAAAGTTCGACGGCGGGCCGGTCGGCATCGAGTCCCTGGCCGCCGCGCTTGGTGAAGAGCGGGGCACGATCGAAGACGTCATCGAGCCGTACCTGATACAACAGGGCTTCATGATGCGCACCGCTCGCGGCAGGGTGGCGACCCGCAATTCCTACCTGCATTTCGGCCTGACGCCGCCTGCGAGGGAAAGTATTCCGGAGCTCCCGCTTTTCGACCGACCCTAGAGGGTTCCGCGCCATTGAAAGATTCCTGCAGTACAGAGCCCTTTGCCTGGCCCGTCCGCGTTTACTACGAGGACACGGACGCGCAGGGACGCGTTTATTTCGCGAACTATTTCAAGTTCATGGAGCGCGCGCGGACGGAATGGTTGCGGCATCTCGGTGTCGAACAGGATGTGCTGCTTAATAAGCAGCGGCGTTTCTTCGTAGTGGTCGATACACAGGCGGATTTCCTGGTACCTGCCAATTTCAATGACGAATTACTGGTAACCGTTGCATTGTTGAAAGTTTCACGGGCAAGTTTCCTGATCGAGCAGGAAATCTATCGCAAGAATTCCGCACGCGAATTACTGTGTCGGGGCACGACCCGCGCCGCATTTCTGAATGCCGACACCTTAAAGCCGGTCAAGGTGCCGGCAACAATGTTTGAGGACCCTGAAAAATGACAACTGACATGTCGATTATGAGCCTGGTCATGAACGCGAGCCTGGCGGTACAGATCGTACTCGTGATCCTGCTTGCAGCATCATTCGTTTCCTGGAGCATCATTTTCACCAAACGCCGGCTCATTCGCCGTACGAAAGCGGCGTCGGATGACTTCGAAGCGAGTTTCTGGTCCGGCGGCGACCTGAATACGCTGTATCGCAGCGCCAGTCGGCAGAAGGGTGGCGCCACCGGCATGGCGAGCATCTTCGAATCAGGTTTTCGCGAGTTCAATCGCATCTCGCAACAGGGCGATGTGGAACCCGACAAGCTGGTCGAGGAATGCCGGCGCGCGATGCGCGTATCTCAGATGCGCGAGGTCGACCGGCTCGAGCAAAGCCTCGCCACCCTTGCGACCATCGGTTCGACGAGTCCCTACGTCGGACTGTTCGGCACCGTGTGGGGCATCATGAATTCCTTCCGCGCGCTCGGCAACGTGCAGTCGGCGACGCTGGCCATGGTCGCGCCGGGCATCGCCGAAGCGCTGGTCGCAACAGCGATGGGGCTCTTCGCGGCGATACCCGCGGTCATTTTTTACAACCGCTACGCGGACAAGGTGGTGCGCCTGGAGATTCGCTACGACGGATTCATGGAGGAATTCTCGAGCATCCTGCAACGGCACTCGCGAACCAAACACAGGACGATCTGACATGTCTACACCGATGCAAAAACGGAAACTCATGGGCGAGATCAACGTCGTGCCATACATTGACGTCATGCTCGTGCTGCTGATCATTTTCATGGTGACCGCGCCGCTGTTGACGCAGGGGGTCAAGGTCGAATTGCCGAAAGCGGGCGCCGAACCGATCGCAGATGTGCCGAATCACCCGCCGCTCGTACTCAGTGTCGACGCGCAGGGCAACCTTTATATCAATGTGGGTGACGACGAAGACGAGCCGGTGTCCGGAAAGGACGTCGTGGCGCGAACCAGTGCGGTGCTGCGCAATCGTCCGCAAACCCCGGTGCTGGTCAAGGCCGACCGGGCCGTGGCGTACGGCTATGTCGTGGGCGCCATGGTACTGCTGCAACAGGGTGGCGCTGAAAACGTCGGCTTCGTGACCGACCCGCTCGAGACTTACCCGGTTCCCGAATAGGGCGATACCTGACCTTGATTCGCGACAAGTACAACATCATTCCGATGTTTCTCGCTGCGTTACTGCATGCGCTAGTTTTCGGCGCGCTGTTCGTGGTTGTCGACTTCACGCGGCCTGCATACCCGGCGGTGCCGCTCGCGATAACGGCGACGCTGGTCACGGAATCCGACCTGCCGGCACCGCCCGAACCGGAGCCTGAGCCAGAGCCCGAACCGGAGCCGCGGGATACGGAACAGGAACGGCAGCGCCTCGAGGATGAAAAACGACAGGCCGATCTGCGTGCGGAGCAGGAAAGAATTCGCTTACAGGAGGAGGCCGACCGCAAGCGCCGCGAACAGGAAGAGGCCGACCGCAAACGTCAACGCGAGGAAGAGATCGAACGCCTGCGCGCCGAAGCCGAGCGCAAGCGGCAGGAAGACTTGGAACGCCAACGGCTCGAGAACGAGCGACTGCGCCGTGAAGCCGAAGAAGCGGAGATCGCGCGCCGCCGCCAGTCTGAGCTCGAGGCAGAACAGATGCGCCTGGCGGCTTTGAAAGCAGACGACAAAGACCGCTGGGCTTATGCCATTCAGCGACAAATTACCAGAAACTTCATTCGCCCGGCGTCGGCACCAGAGGGGCTCGAGTGCATCGTCCACGTCAGGCAACTTCCGGGAGGCCAGGTGGTCAATGTCGAGATCGGACGCTGCAATGGCGACGCCGCTGTGCGCCGGGCAATCGAGGCGGCTGTGAACAAGGCGTCGCCGCTGCCGTCGCCCGAAAATCCCAGTGTTTTCGAGCGGGACTTGACGCTAATCTTCAGACCTGAACAATAGAGACCCCTCTGGAATAGCTTGGGACTTTAAGATGCTGGATGATCTCATCCGACGAACTGCTGCGTGCGCGTTACTGCTGCTTGTCGCGGTGCGGGCGGACGCGCAGCTGGAAATCGAGATTACCGAGTACGCCGGCAAGCAGACGCCGGTGGCCGTGGTGCCTTTCGGCTGGGAAGGGCAGGATGCAGCCGCGCCTTATGATATTAGCGGCGTGATCCAGGCTGACCTGCGTCGCAGCGGGCGCTTCGCGCCGCTTCCCGAGCAGGACATGCTGCAGAAGCCCGTCACCAGCGTCGAGATCGATTTCGACGACTGGTCCATCCTGGCAGTTGAGGCTGTCGTGATCGGCAAGGTGACGCAAACGGGGCTTAACGCCTACAGCGTGCAGTTTCAGTTGTTTGATGTATTCCGGCGAGAAAACCTCATCAGCTACCGCATGCCGGCCAGCCGCGGCACCATGCGGCGTGTCGCGCATCGCGCGGCGGACATGATCTACGAAAAACTTACCGGCATCCCGGGCGTCTTCGGCACCAAGGTGGCGTACGTGACACAAAAAGGCAGCGAGCAAGATCGCCTGTACACGCTCGTTGTCTCCGACGCCGATGGTGAAAATGAAGTCACGATCATGGAGTCCACAGATCCGATCATGTCGCCGGCATGGTCGCCGGACAGTCGCAGGCTCGCCTACGTGTCATTCGAGGGCAACATGTCGACGATATATGTGCAGACCCTGCGTACCGGCAACAGGATCAAGGTATCCAGTCGCGTCGGTATCAACGGCGCGCCGGCCTTCTCGCCGGATGGCAGGAAGCTCGTGGTGACCCTGGGCGGCATCGACGGCAATCTCGATATCAATGTCCTCGACCTCGCGTCACGGCAATTTACGCGCCTGACCACGAACCGGGCGATCGACACCGAAGGTACCTGGTCACCGGATGGACGATTCATCTATTTCACCTCGGACCGCAGTGGCGGCCCGCAGATATACCGAATCGCTGTAAACGGCGGCTCACCGGAGCGCATATCCTTCGAGGGCAGTTATAATGCGCGGCCACGCCTGTCCCCGGACGGCAAAAAGCTGG
>JBFFKF010000069.1:0-10306 GCA_041555515.1 Woeseiaceae bacterium | reverse complement strand
TGCGATCGGATCGTTCCGGTTGATGTTTACGTTCCCGGTTGTCCACCGACCGCCGAGGCGCTCATTTACGGACTGATACAACTGCAGAAGAAGATTCGGCGCACCAGCACGATCGCCAGGCAATAATCAAAGATAATGAGTAAATCCAACGAGACATTGGCTTCTCGGATAGACGAACGCTTTGCCGGGAAGGTTACCCGTGTTGCGTCGATTTGCGGCGAACTTGGTTACGAGCTTGCCAGGGACGATCTTCTCGAAGTCGCGACCGCTCTGCGTGACGATCCCGAATTCGGCTTCGATCAATTGATGGACGTGAGCGGCGTCGACTATCTCACCTATGGCAAGGGCGAATGGGCCACAGAGAGTGCCACCGGCAGCGGTTTCAGTCGTGGCGTCGAAGTGGAACCGGTAATCCTGGACGAGAGCGATACCTTTGACGCGCGCCGCTTTGCGGTCGTCTATCATTTACTTTCGGTACAAAACAACTGGCGCCTTCGTCTCAAGGTCTTTCCGGGAGAGAGCAATCCGCCGATCGTGCCGTCAGTGGTCGAGATATGGAACTCGGCCAACTGGTATGAGCGCGAGGCGTTTGATCTATTCGGCATTCTGTTCGAAGGCCACCCCGATTTACGACGAATCCTGACGGATTACGGTTTCATCGGTCATCCGTTTCGAAAGGACTTTCCGCTCATCGGCAACGTGGAGGTTACTTACGACTCGGAAAAAGGCAGGGTCGTCTATCAGCCGGTGAGCATCGAACCGCGTACCCTGGTTCCGCGTGTCATCCGTGAGGATAACCGTTATTCCGCAGACCTGAAGGAAAGCGCAGGCGATGGCTGAAATTCAAAATTTCACAATGAATTTCGGGCCGCAGCATCCCGCCGCGCACGGTGTGCTGCGACTGGTCCTCGAAATGGACGGCGAAGTTATCCAGAAGGCGGATCCGCATGTAGGCCTTCTGCATCGCGCAACCGAGAAGCTCGCGGAGTCCAAACCGTACAACCAAACCATCGGTTACCTGGACCGGCTCGACTACGTTTCGATGATATGTAACGAGCACGGTTATGTACTGGCGATCGAGAAGCTGCTCGGCATCACGCCACCGATCCGCGCCCAGTACATTCGGGTGATGTTCGACGAGATCACCCGCATCATGAACCACTGTTTCTGGCTCGGTGCTCATGGGCTCGATATCGGCGCGATGACCATGTTCCTGTATTGCTTCCGCGAACGCGAAGACCTGATGGACTGTTACGAGGCCGTCTCCGGAACCCGCATGCACGCAACTTATTATCGCCCCGGAGGCGTTTACCGCGATCTGCCGGAGAGCATGCCGAAATACGAGGCATCCAAATGGCGCAGCCAGAAAGAGGTCGATCGCCTGAACGCAAGCCGCGAAGGATCGCTCCTCGATTTCATTGATGCCTTCTGCGAAAGATTCCCGTCTTGCGTCGACCAGTATGAAACACTGCTGACGGACAACCGGATCTGGAAGCAGCGCACCGTGAACATCGGTGTTGTGCCTCCGGAAAGGGCGTTGCAACTCGGGTTTAGCGGTCCGCTGTTGCGAGGATCCGGTGTCGCCTGGGACTTGCGCAAGAAACAGCCTTACGAAGTCTACGACCAGCTGGATTTCGACATTCCGGTTGGCAAGAACGGCGATTGTTACGACCGTTACCTGGTGCGTGTCGCCGAGATGCGCCAGTCGAACCGCATTGTCAAACAATGTGTCGACTGGCTCAGGAAAAATCCCGGTCCGGTCATGCTGGACGACCACAAGATTGTTCCGCCGACCCGCATCGAGATGAAAGACGATATGGAATCGCTCATTCATCACTTCAAACTGTTTACCGAAGGTTATTGCGTGCCGGAGGGGGAGGCGTACGCCACCATAGAACACCCGAAGGGCGAATTCGGCGTGTATATCGTTTCCGATGGCGCGAACAAGCCATATCGCGTCAAGTTGCGCGTCGCGGGTTTCGCGCACCTGAGCTCCATGTCGGAGATGGTCGTGGGCCATATGCTGGCCGATGTGGTTGCCATCATCGGCACGCAGGACATTGTTTTTGGTGAGATCGACCGATGAGTGAAGCAGCAGTCCTGTCAGAACACGTCCGCGGGGAAATCGATCGCTGGATTGAGCGTTTTCCGGAAGGCAAGCACCGTTCGGCCGTCATCAGTGCACTGCACGCAGCGCAGCATGAAAACAATGGCTACCTGACGCTGGAGCTCATGGACGCCGTGGCCGACTACATGAAACTGCCGCCAATCCAGGTTTACGAGGTCGCCACCTTTTATTCCATGTTTCAATCGTGGCCCGTCGGCCGGCATAACGTTTCGATCTGCACCAACGTGTCCTGCATGTTGCGCGGCGCGGACGAGCTCGTTGAACACGTGCAGAAAAAGCTCGGTATCAAGCTCGGGGAAAGCACCGGAGACGGACGCATTTACCTGAAGAAAGAAGAGGAATGTCTCGCGGCCTGCTGCGGCGCGCCGATGATGATGGTCAATCACAAGTACCACGAAAATCTGACACCCGAGATGGTCGACGAGATCCTGGATGACCTCGAATGAGCGAACTGCAACATAACCTGACCTGTTTCAATACCTTCGGCGAGAAGGAGCCGTGGTCGCTCAAGACGTACAAGAAGCTTGACGGTTACAAGGCCTGGGAAAAGGTGCTCGCGGGCAAGATGTCGCAGGAAGAAATCATCGAGGAAGTGAAAGCGAGTGGCCTGCGAGGCCGTGGCGGCGCCGGCTTTCCGACCGGACTGAAATGGAGTTTCATGCCGCGCAATGCACCGGGCCAGAAGTACCTGGTGTGCAATTCAGACGAGAGTGAGCCGGGCACCTGTCACGATCGCGAAATCCTGCGCTACAACCCGCATTGCCTGATCGAAGGCATGGCGATCGCGAGCTATGCGATGGGCGCCACGGTTGCCTATAACTATATCCGCGGCGAATTCATGGACGAACCGGTACCGCGTTTCGAGGCCGCGGTCGAGGAAGCCTACGCCGCCGGCCTGCTCGGAAAGAACATCAGGAAGTCGGGAATCGATCTGGACATCTACACTTTCGTCGGCGCCGGGGCCTACATCTGCGGCGAGGAAACCGGCCTCCTGGAATCGCTCGAGGGGAAACCGGGCAAGCCGCGTTTCAAGCCGCCGTTCCCCGCCAGCTACGGGCTCTACGGCAAGCCGACCACGGTCAACAACACGCAAAGCATCGCCTGTGTGCCGTCGATCATTCGCAATGGTGCACAGTGGTTTGCCGGTCTCGGGCCCGAAAATTCTGGCGGCACCGCGCAGTTTTCGGTCTCGGGCCACGTCGAGAAACCGGCAAATCTCGAGGTGCCGATGGGCATCCCGTTCAAGGACTTGCTGGAGCTTTGCGGTGGTGTGCTCGGCGGGCGCAAGCTGAAGGCGGTGATCCCTGGCGGTTCATCGGTGCCGGTACTGCCTGCCGACATCATCATGCAATGCACGATGGACTATGACTCGCTGCAGCAAGCCGGCTCATCTTTCGGCACCGGTGCAGTCATCGTCATGGATGAAACGACTTGCATGGTCCGCGTGTTGCGGCGCATCGCGCGCTTTTACATGGCCGAATCCTGCGGGCAATGCACACCCTGTCGCGAGGGGACGGGTTGGCTGTATCGCATGCTGACGCGGATCATCGAAGGGAAGGGTCAGGACGACGACCTGGACAAGCTCGTGGACGTGGCGAACAAGATCGAAGGCCACACGATTTGCGCATTGGGCGATGCGGCAGCGTGGCCGGTGCAGAGCTTCCTGAAACACTTCCGTCACGAATTCGAATTCATGATTGCCAATCATGGACGCAGCATCGTTGACGAATCCCCCGGGGCGGCCGCATGAGCGACGACGCAGTGAAAATTGAAGTCGACGGCGAGCCGGTCGAGGCCCGCACGGGGCAGATGATCATCGAGGTGACCGATCGCATCGGCGCTTACATTCCACGGTTCTGTTACCACGAGAAACTCTCCATTGCGGCGAATTGCCGCATGTGCCTGGTCGAGGTGGAGAATGCGCCGAAACCGCTGCCGGCCTGCGCGACGCCGGTCAGCGAGGGCATGAAAGTATTTACCCGGTCGCCTGCAGCAATTTCTGCGCAGAAAGCAACCATGGAATTCCTGCTCATCAATCATCCGCTGGATTGTCCGATCTGCGACCAGGGCGGGGAGTGCGAACTACAGGACCTGGCGCTCGGTTATGGCCGCGACGTCTCGCGATATAACGAGGGCAAACGGGTCGTCAAAGACAAGGACCTGGGACCGCTGGTTTCTACGGACATGACACGCTGCATCCACTGCACGCGCTGCGTCCGCTTCGGCCAGGAGATCGAGGGCCTGCAGGAGCTCGGCACGATCGGCCGCGCCGAGGACATGCAAATCAGCATGTATGTCGAACGCAGCGTCGATCATGAACTGTCGGCAAACATCATCGATCTCTGCCCGGTCGGTGCCTTGAACAACAAGCCGTATCGGTACAGTGCGCGCGCCTGGGAAATGCAGCAACATCGTGCCGTATCACCGCACGACTGTGTTGGCTCGAACATGCACGCGCATGTGCTGCGCGGCAGGGTCAAGCGCATCGTTCCGCGTGAAAACGAGGAGATTAACGAGACCTGGCTCGCCGACCGTGATCGCTTCGGTTACGAGGGCATCTACAGCGATGACCGCCTGCTCAATCCGCGCATCAAGAAAGACGGCAATTGGCAGGACATTGCCTGGGAAAACGCTTTTGAAGTCCTCGCAGAAAAACTGAACGGGGCAGGCGCGGACAAGACGGGCATTCTCGTTTCGCCGGGGGCGACGCTCGAGGAGTGTCACCTGATCGCCAGGCTCGCCGAACACATCGGAACCGCGAACGTAGATCACAGGATCCGCCAGCGGGATTTCTCCGACCAGGACAACGATCCGGCATTCCCGTGGCTCGGGTGCAGCATTGCCGACCTGGAATCCAGGGACGCGTTGCTGGTTGTCGGGTCGAACCTCAGGAAAGAAGCACCGATCATCGCGCACCGGGTGCGCAAAGCGGCGCTGGCGGGTGCGAAAGTCAGCTTCGTCAACAACCAGCTCTACGAATATCACTTTGCGGTCGCGGATAATCTTCACGACGGCGGTCTCGTTGCGCAACTGGCCGGTGTCGCGGTTGCCGCCGCCGGCAGGAAGAAGCTGCCGAAGTCGGTGGCGGCGCTGGCGAAGGGCATCAAGGCGAGCGATGCGCACAAGCGGATTGCCGCATCGCTGAGTGAGGCGGAGAACGCGCACATCCTGCTCGGCTTGATCGCCGGCCGGCACCGGGCAGCGGCCGCGTTGCGGGCGCTGAGCGCGACCATCGCTGAGCTGAGCGGCGCCAGCTTCGGCGTCCTGTCCGAAGGCGCGAATTCGGCCGGCGCCAGCCTTGCCGGCGTGTTGCCGCATCGGACCTCCGGAGGGACTGAAAGACAGTCCCAGGGACGCCATGCCGGAGAGATGCTCGATGACTCGCTCGACGCGGTTCTGTTGTACGGTCTCGAACCCGACCGCGATCTTTGCTGCAGCGATCAGTTGGACAGAAAACTGTCGAAGCAGAAGTTCGTTGCCGCTTTTACCTCCTTTGACAGCGAAGCTTTGCGGTCCGCGGCCGACCTGTTGTTGCCGATTGGGACATTCGCAGAATCGGCTGGCACCTTCGTCAATTGCGAAGGACGCTGGCAAAGCTTTAACGGCATCGCCAGCCCGGTGGGGGAGGCGCGCCCGGGATGGAAAGTCCTGCGCGTGCTGGGTAACCAGCTCGATGCCGCGAACTTCGAGTACCAGACCAGCGAAGAGGTTCGCGATGAACTGGCCGGCCTGCTCGGCGACATAGAAGCAGACAACCGCTATGCGGGCAAAAAGACGTTCGATAAGTTGAACGGTGCCGACGATCCGGGTGCCCAGATCGATATTCCGATGTACGGCACGGATGCGATCGTGCGCAGGGCGATGGCGCTGCAATTAACGCCCGAGGCGAAACGTAGTTCCGGCGGGAGCGGCTGATGGCGTGGATCAACGAAAAAGTCCTTGCCATGTGGGCGTTCTTCCTCGGCCCGCCGTCGCCGATCGCGGAATACCTGATCATTACCACGATGTGGATCGTCATCGTGATGATCACCGTCATCCTGGCGGTTGCCTTCACGACCTTTTTCGAGCGCAAGGTTATCGGCTACATGCAGGGGCGCCTGGGTCCGAACCGGGTCGGTCCGGTTGGACTGGGTCAACCTTTCGCCGATGTGCTAAAGCTGCTGATCAAGGAAGTGATCGTCCCGCAAAAGTCGAACCGCTTCCTGTTCCTGGTGGCGCCCTTGCTTACCCTGATCCCGGCACTGGCCACCTGGGCCGTCATTCCGTTAACGGATACCTTCGTCATTTCCAATATCAATGCCGGATTGCTCTATGTTTTGGCATTGACGTCGATGGGCGTCTACGGCGTCATTCTCGCAGGTTGGGCGACCAACTCGAAATACGCGCTGCTGGGCGCGATGCGCTCGGCTGCACAGATCGTGGCCTACGAAATCGCCATGGGCTTTGCCTTGGTCGGCGTGCTGATGGCGGGTGGCAGCCTGAATCTCGGTGAAATTACCAGGGCGCAGTCGGGCGGGTTCAGCAACTGGTTCCTGTTCTGGTTATTCCCGTTGTTCTTCGTGTACTTCATTTCCGGTGTTGCCGAAACCAACCGGGCGCCGTTTGACGTCGCTGAAGGCGAGTCGGAGATCGTCGCCGGATTTCACGTCGAATACTCAGGCGTTGCATTCGCGCTGTTCTTCCTTGCCGAGTACGCCAACATCATCCTGATCTCCGCGCTGACCTCAATACTGTTTTTCGGTGGCTATGCCTCGTTTTTCGAAGGCTGGACATTCCTCGAAGGAACCATGCTCAGCTGGATGATGGTGCCAGCATTCGGCTGGTTGGCACTGAAGATATGCTTTTTCATATTCGTCTTTTTCTGGATCAGGGCGACATTCCCCCGCTATCGCTATGACCAGATCATGCGGCTCGGTTGGAAGATTTTCATACCCGTAACGCTCATCTGGATTGCGGTCGAAGGCGTGCTGGCCCACTTGCGGGTAGGGCCGTGGTCGAATCTGACAGGATAAGCTGATGAACCGTTTGCAGAGCTACATCAAGACATTTGCCCTGTATGAGCTGTGGCAGGGTTTGTCAGTCACATTTCGCAATTTCTTCAGGCCCGCGATTACCATCTATTACCCCGAAGAAAAAGCGCCACAGTCGTCTCGATTCCGCGGCCTGCACGCGCTGCGCCGCTACCCGAACGGGGAAGAACGCTGCATTGCCTGCAAGCTCTGCGAAGCCGTATGCCCGGCACTCGCGATCACGATCGAGTCGGCGGTCGGCGAAGACGGCACACGGCGCACCACGCGTTACGACATAGATCTGTTCAAGTGCATTTATTGTGGATTCTGTGAAGAGGCCTGTCCGGTCGACTCTATCGTCGAGACCCGCATTTACGAGTATCACATGGAGGCACCCGGCGAGAACATCATGACCAAGGACAAGCTGCTTGCTATCGGCGACAAGTACGAAGAAATCATTGCCGCAGACAAAGCGGCGGACGCGAAGTACCGGTAATAAGGAATCACGATTTGTTTCAGGCAATTCTTTTTTATGGTTTCGCAACAATCCTGATCGGCGCTGCATTGGGTGTCATCTTCGCGCGCAATCCCGTGCATGCGGTGATGTTCCTGGTGCTGGCGTTTTTTCAGTCAGCCATGTTGTGGCTGCTGATCGAGGCCGAGTTCCTCGCGATCGTGATGGTGCTCGTCTATGTCGGGGCGGTCATGGTGCTGTTCCTGTTCGTCGTGATGATGCTCGACATCAATGTGGAGCGCGTCTCGGGCGGCTATACGCGTTACCTGCCGTTAGGCCTGGTCATCGCCGGGCTGATGGTGATCGAACTGATGCAGATCATCTGGTTCCGCGGTGCCGGGGAGCGTACTAGCGGCGGTTTCGCGGCCACGCCGGAAGGCTACAGCAACACCGAGGCGCTCGGTGCGGTGCTGTATACCGAACACGTGTATGCGTTCGAGATCGCTGCGGTCATCCTGCTGCTGGCCATCGTGGCGGCAATCACACTGACAATGCGCAGGCGACCCGGCCTCAAGCAACAAGATATTGCCGCACAGGTAGCGGTGAAACCGGCCGACAGGCTTCGTATGATCAAGATGGACGCGGAGGGCCGGGAATGATCGGCCTGCAACATTACCTGACGCTGTCCGCCATCCTGTTTGCGATGAGCATCGCCGGCATCTTTATCAACCGGCGCAACCTGATATTGCTCCTCACGTGTATCGAGTTGATGCTGCTGTCAGTCAACTTCAACTTTGTCGCATTCTCGCGATACCTCGGTGACGAGACGGGCCAGGTATTCGTGTTCTTCATATTGACGGTTGCCGCGGCCGAGGCGGCGATCGGACTCGCTATCCTCGTCGTTCTTTTCCGTAATCGCCGCTCCATTAACGTGCAGGAGCTGGATACGATGAAAGGGTGACAGGTGTTGCGATCAACTTATGTACGAGATCTTCTTAAAAAGAATAGTGGCTGGCACGAAGGTGAATAACTAGTGCGTGATTACCACCTGACAATCGTTCTTGCGCCACTCGTTGCGTCAATTGTCGCGGGTCTGTTTGGCAAGCAGATAGGGCGTGCCGCCGCGCACTGGGTCGCGATTCTCGGTGTCGGCCTGTCCTGTGTCCTCTCGATCCTGGTCCTCAAGAACATTTACTGGGACGGCGGCCCGGTCGAGAACTACACCGTCTATACCTGGGCCGTCATCGATGGCCTCGAAATGAACATCGGTTTCCTGGTCGACAGGCTCACGGCGCTGATGATGGTTGTCGTGACCTTTGTCTCGCTGATGGTGCATATCTACACCATCGGTTACATGGCCGATGACCCCGGCTACCAGCGTTTCTTCAGCTATACCGCCTTGTTTACGTTCGCGATGCTGATGCTGGTGATGTCCAACAACTTCCTGCAGCTGTTTTTCGGCTGGGAAGCAGTGGGCCTGGTGTCGTACCTGCTGATCGGTTTCTGGTTCAAGAAAGAAACCGCGATCTTCGCCAACCTCAAAGCCTTCCTGGTCAATCGAGTCGGCGATTTCGGATTCATACTCGGCGTTGCCGGTGTTGCGATGTTCGCCGGCAGCCTCGACTACGCCACCGTATTCGCCAGCGCTGGCGACATTGCGACGCAGACCATCGAGGTCATTCCGGGCAGCGCGTGGAACGCGATGACCTTGATCTGCATCCTGTTGTTCATCGGCGCCATGGGTAAATCGGCGCAGGCGCCGCTGCACGTCTGGCTGCCCGATTCGATGGAGGGCCCGACACCGATCTCCGCATTGATCCACGCGGCGACCATGGTCACGGCCGGCATCTTCATGGTGGCGCGCATGTCGCCGCTGTTTGAATTGTCCGAGACCGCGCTGGCCGTCGTGGTGACGATCGGCGCGCTGACGGCATTCTTTACCGGGCTCCTGGCTATCGTAAACAACGACATCAAACGCATCGTTGCCTATTCGACATTGTCGCAGCTCGGCTATATGACCGTCGCCCTCGGCGTATCCGCGTACAGTGCCGCGATCTTTCACCTGATGACGCATGCTTTCTTCAAGGCGCTGTTATTCCTGGCGGCCGGTTCCGTCATCATCGCGCTGCATCACGAGCAGGACATCCGCAAGATGGGTGGCCTGAAAAAATACATGCCGGCAACCTACTGGACGGCACTGATAGGCTCGCTCGCGCTCATCGGCTTCCCCGGGTTCGCGGGTTTCTTCTCCAAGGACGCGTTAATCGAGGCGGTCAGGGATTCACACTGGTACGAGACGGACCAGCTCGTGTACTGGATTGCTTATCTAAGCGTGGTGCTCGGCGTTTTCGTGACCGGCCTCTATACCTTCCGCTGGTTGTTCAAGGTCTTCCATGGCGAAGAGCACATGGATGAAGAAGCCAAAAAGCATGTCAAGGAATCACCGCTGGTCGTCACCGTGCCGCTGATCCTGCTCGCCATTCCCTCGGTAATCATCGGCTGGTTCACCATCGGGCCGGTGCTGTTCGGCGGCTACTTCGGCGACTCGATTATCGTCACCCGGGATCACGACGTGCTGGCGCATCTCGGCCAGTCCTTCCACAGCGCAGGCGGATTCATTCTGCACGCCTTCCAGGGCCCGGCCGTGTATCTCGCCGCCGCCGGGGCAGGGACCGCATGGTACCTGTACCTCGAGCGACCGGATCTGCCGCGACT
>JBFFKF010000068.1:0-10365 GCA_041555515.1 Woeseiaceae bacterium | reverse complement strand
CTCGAGCCGTTCGAGCTGCCGCTCAGGACCACGCTCAAAATGCTGCTGATGAAATCGACAGAGGCTACGGCGGCACTGAGTGAGTTTGAAATCTGGGAGGTCGAAGGGGACGCCATCAGGCCCATCGATATCGTCGAGGAAGCACTGATCATGGCGTTACCCTTGTCGGTGATGCACCCCTCGAGGGAAGAGTGCGGGCCACTGGCAAAAGGCGTAACGAACGCGAATAAGGAGACGGTGAGACCATTTGTCAATCTCCGCTCTCTGATGAACAAAACGGACAATTGAACGCAGGGCGCAGGCCCGGCATTACACACAACCTTTACGATAGCCAGCCAGCGCTATCACACAATGGAGACAAAGATGGCTGTTCAAAAAAGTCGCAAAACCCCATCGCGGCGCGGGATGCGCCGATCGCACGACAAACTGAAAGGCCCATCCCTGTCGGTTGATCCTACCTCGGGAGAGACGCACCAGAGACACCGCGTAACGCCGGACGGTTTTTACCGTGGTAAGCAAGTCATCGTCCAGCCCGAAGAAGACGACGAAGAGTAGACGTTCTCGGTCCTGAGGCCTGGCATTCGTAATTCCGGATGCCGGGTCGAACGCTCCTGTGGGAACCAGCTCTGTCATTTCACTCGATGCAATGAGCGGCGATCTCGGCGCCGAAGTCGTCGTGCGTGCGGCGAATGCGTGCCTCGAACGGCACCCGAACCTGGAATTAATCCTGGTCGGTAATGCAGCCGAAATTGAAGGACATGTCACGCGCATCGTCGGAAATCAAAGGCGGCTGTCGGTGCGGAACGCTACCGAGATTGTAGAGATGTCCGAGGCGCCCGCCGATGCGCTGCGCAAGAAAAAGGACTCATCGATGCGGGTCGCAATCGACCTCGTCAAGGATGGCACTGCGCAGGCTTGCGTCAGTGCCGGCAATACCGGCGCGCTTATGGCAACAGCCAAGTTCGTTCTGAAAATGCTGCCGGGCATCGAGCGGCCCGCCATCATCGCGGAGTTACCGGCAATCGGCGGCACGGTGCACATGCTGGACCTGGGCGCGAATACGGTTGGCGATGCGGACCTTCTGTTTCAGTTTGCATTGATGGGTTCCATCGTCACATCTGATATCCGCGACATCGAACGCCCGAGGGTCGCATTGCTCAATATCGGAGTGGAGGCAACAAAGGGACACGATACGATCAAGGAAGCAGCGGCATTGCTCAAGGCGAGCGGGCTGAACTACGTGGGCTTTATCGAAGGCAACGAAATTTTTTCCGGTAAGGCCGACGTCGTGGTTACAGATGGTTTCACGGGCAACGTTGCATTGAAAACGATGGAGGGGACCGCCGGCCTCGTTGCACATGCATTACGCCGTGCATTTACCCGCAATTTGCTAGCCAGGATCCAGGCATTTATCGCCACCCCGGTGCTGAAGCGCTTCGCTGTTGAAATGGATTCGCGAAATTATAATGGTGCATCATTGGTAGGACTTAATGGTATTGTTATAAAAAGTCACGGCAGTGCGGACTCGTTTGCGTTTCAGCACGCAATAGAGACGGCGCTGGTTGAAGTGAAGAAACAGGTCCCGCAACAAATCGGCAATCTGCTGCGTGAGGAAGCCGCATGATCTTTTCACGAATCGCTGGTACCGGCCGCTATTTGCCGAAACGCGTCATGACGAACGCCGACCTCGAGGATATCGTCGAGACCAGCGACGAATGGATTCGGACCCGGACCGGTGTCGAGCGGCGCCACCTTGCCGCGGAAGAGGAAACCACGTCGTCCCTGTGCATTGAAGCGGCAAAGGCTGCAATAAAGGCCGCCAAGGTGAAGCCGAAAGATATCGATCTCATCGTTATTGGCACCACGACGCCGGATCTCGTATTTCCCAATATTGCGACGCTGGTGCAGCAAGGTCTCGGCATTCACGGTTGCGCGGCATTCAGTATCGAAGCGGCGTGTACGGGATTCATTTATGCGCTGGCTACTGCGGACAAGTTCATACGAGCCGGCGAATCGCAGTGTGCGCTCGTGATCGGCGCGGAGATTATCACCAAGCTCGTCGACTGGTCGGATCGCACGACCTGTGTCCTGTTCGGTGACGGTGCCGGCGCAGTCATCGTCAAGCCGTCAAAAGTACAGGGAATCATCTCGACGCACCTCGGCGCCGACGGCAAATACAAGGAATTGCTGTATTACCCGGTGGGACCTTCAAAGGATCTCAAGACTGCGGGTACCGACAAGGTCGGCATCATCATGCGCGGCAACGAGGTATTCAAAGTCGCCGTCAAGACCCTGGGGTCCGTCGCCGAAGAGGCGCTCAAAGCCAACAAGATAGACAAGAGCGAGCTCGACTGGCTCATTCCGCACCAGGCAAATCTGCGCATCATCCAGGCGACTGCCAAGCGGCTGGACCTGCCAATGGAAAAAGTCATCATCACCGTCCAGGATCATGGCAATACGTCGGCGGCGTCAGTGCCGATGGCGCTGGACGTCGGCGTTCGCGATGGCAGGGTCAAGCGAGGTCAGCTAGTGCTGCTGGAGGCTTTCGGCGGAGGATTCACCTGGGGTTCCATCCTCATGCGCTATTGATAAAGAATCGCGGCTGATGCCGCTCCCCCAAGAAAACATACTTACCAAAGCGCGCTGGCTTTTTTCTTTTGCCTGTCTTTCGCCAGGCTGCGTCTCATCCGCTTGTGCAAAGAAATGCGTTTAGCGGCGATTTGTTCTGCATAGCTTGCTTCATCACGATGCGTCTTCATACGCTTCCTGGCCGCGCCCCGGAATCTGCAGAAATCGTCGTAAGCCTTGCGTACGTGGTACATTTCCCGGACGACGAGTTCGATGATAATAACGTCATCGAGATAGCCGATAACCGGGATATTATCCGGGAGGATATCTTCCGGGTCGCCGAAATATATAAATGCGGCAAGCAGTCTTTCACGCTCGCGCTTTGGTAACGCCCACTCATCGTCCTGCAACATGCGCATCATCGACTCCAGTTCGGGAATGCGCTTGGCGACGAAATCCGGTAATGGCTCCTCGCTTTTGATCTCCTGAAGTATGGCATCTACCGCTTCGATGATCTCGGATTCATCAGCATGTTCGATGGCCCTCCGCGACCGCTGCAACGCGTGGCGAAAGAATCTCAGGTCGCGGTCGGTGAGATTGATGACAAATCTCATGCTCATAATGGCTGTCCGGAATAGACTTGGTATGCAAGGCTAACGGCCCGGCCGTGAGCGGTCAATGCGCTCCAGCGCAAGCGGCATCTGTGAAATAATACGCAGGCAGCCGCAAGAACATCGCCATGCAACTGAAACTGATCATCGGCAACAAGAACTATTCGAGCTGGTCGCTACGCAGCTGGTTCCTGCTGAGAGAGGCGGGCATTGAATTCGAGGAATACCGGATTCCCCTCGACCAGGAAGACAGCGCGGCGGAGATCGCTCGTTTCTCGCCCTCGGGGCGTCTGCCGGTTCTGCTGCTGGACGGGCAGCCGGTCTGGGACTCGCTGGCGATCGCCGAGACAGTCGCCGAACGGTGGCCCGACAAGCAATTATGGCCCGCGGATCCGCTTGCAAGGACCCATGCCCGCGCGGTCTCGGCGGAAATGCATAGCGGTTTTACGACTTTGCGTGATGCAATGCCTATGAATTGCCGGGCAATGGGGCGTAAAGTATCGCTCCCGGACGCACTGACGCACGATATCGACCGGGTGCTGGACATCTGGGCTGACTGTCACCGCCGCTATGCGTCACAGGGAGACTGGTTGTTTGGCCGCTTCGGTGTGGCAGACTCGATGTTCGCGCCGGTCGTATTACGATTCAGGACTTACGGAATCAACCTGCCTGATTCGGCAAGCGACTATCCGCGGCGGTTGCTGGAAAGTGAATCGATTCAAAGCTGGCTTGCGGCCGCCGAATCGGAAATTGAAGTGATTAAGAGAGAAGAGATAGGACAATGAAAGTCGGGCGGCGCATCCTGGCGCTGGTTATCCTGTTGCTGCCACTGAGCGGCATGGCGGAGGTTTATGATCTTCCACCTCCCGGCAATGATGTTATCGGTGCGATAACCGTCGTCAAGGCCCGGGCCGACGACACTTTGATCGAAATCGCAAGACGTCATGGATTGGGCTACGAGGATATCGTCCGCGCAAACCCGGATGTCGACACCTGGTTACCGGGCGAGGGTACCCAAGTGGTTCTGCCAACGCGTTACGTTTTGCCGCCCGGGGAACGGCGCGGTCTCATTCTCAATCTTGCCGAGTATCGCCTGTATTATTTTCCGCAACCGCATGCGGGCGAAGCGGCGGTCGTGATGACTTATCCGATGAGCATCGGCCGCATGGACTGGGAAACACCGCTTGGACGCACGAGCGTCATTTCGAAAGTCACCAATCCGACCTGGTACCCGCCTGCCTCGGTGCGGGCGGAACACGAGGCAGATGGTGATCCGCTCCCGAGAATTGTGCCACCTGGACCGAAGAACCCGCTGGGCAAGCACGCGATGCGCCTCGGTTTGCCCGGCTACCTGATCCATGGCACGAACCGTCCGGCCGGTGTCGGCATGCGTGTTACCCACGGTTGCATCCGCCTGTTCCCGGAAGACATTGGCTTCCTGTTTGAAAAAGTGGGCATCGACACGCCGGTACGCATTATCAACGAACCGGTCAAGATCGGCTGGGATGGAGACGAGCTGGTCGTTGAAGTTCACCGAACACTCGAAGAAACGCCACGCATTGTCGAAGAAAGCCTGGATCTTCGAGCGCCGAATACGCAAGACGCAGTCGATGCAGCGAGTGCAGAAAGCGCGGCGGCCGAGGCCATAGCCGAGGAGTCTCCGGAAACGCCTTACGTAAAAGACAAACTGACGTCATTGACAGAACAATTCGTTGCCGTAACGAATACTCGCCCCGGACAACTTTACTGGGAAATTGCCGAGCGTTTACTCGAGCGTGCGGATGGAATTCCTGCTTTGGCGGGCCGTGAAATAAAAAACGCCGCGACAAGCGCGGCGTCAAAAGAAGTCCTAAATAGCCTGTAGCTATTTGCTACTTGGCCTGTGACCTCTGGAACATCCGCTCCAATCGATCTCGATTTGCGTCACAGCAAGCTTGCGCTTCATTAGCTGCTGCCAGTGCCTGATCGGCCGTGCTTTGAGCAGCCGCGGCTGCCTGGGCTGCACTATCGGCTGCTGCGCGTGCAGCTTCAGCAGCAGATTTTGCTGCCGCTGCGTCTCTTGCTGCAGCGTCCGCAGTGGCTTGCGCATCGCCGTTCGTCGCACAGCCAGAGCCCAGGCCGAGAACGAGCGCAATGGCGCTTACTTTTAATACGTTCTTAATCATCATCCAAAATTCCTCTGTTGGGATAAAACTGCCCGCGCATTATTTCCTAAAGTGCTGCGAGCTTCAACGAAAACCTTGATTTTCTGCGGGTTGTCGCAAGCTCACGACAGCGTTTTTCATGGCTCGTTTTTTCATAAAACCTAACGCGCAGCTGACTGATATTCCTGTTCAAAAATTAGCGAAACGTCAATTGCTGCACTGCATTTCACATGATGGTTACAGATGTAAATTTTATTTTTTGGCAATAAATGTCAGTCCGCGATTAGCGGTGCCCGATTCACGGCATTTCCTCGCGGACTGGGTGGTCGATCCGCCCCGTCCCGCATTGACGCAAGGCAGCAACTGTATATAATTGCACTACTGTTTATTCATACAGGTATTTTTTCGATGCGCCAGCTGACCCCCAGGCAGAAAGAAATTCTCGAATTAATTCAGTCATTTATCACCGAGTACGGCATGCCGCCGACGCGTGCCGATATCGCCAGGGAGCTCGGTTTCAAGTCAGCCAATGCGGCCGAGGAGCATCTCCGCGCCCTGCAGAAGAAAGGCGTGCTGGAGCTCGTGCCGGGCGCCTCACGGGGCATACAGCTCAAGGATTCGCTGCGTGAGCAGCTGGGCCTGCCCCTGGTCGGCAGGGTCGCGGCCGGTAGCCCGATTCTCGCCGAAGAGCACATCGAAACGCATTACCAGCTCGATCCGGCCCTCTTTGATCCCAAGCCGCATTACCTGTTACGCGTGCATGGCATGAGCATGAAGAATGCAGGCATCCTCGATGGCGACCTCGTCGCCGTACACCGCACGCCCGAGGTGCGAAGCCGGCAGATCGTCGTCGCGCGGGTCGAGGACGAAGTCACTGTCAAGCGCTACCGGCAGGATGGTTCCAAAGTATGGCTGCTGCCCGAGAACGAGGAATTCGAACCGATCGAAGTCGACCTCAAGGAACAGGCGATGGTGATCGAGGGCGTCGTAGTCGGCGTCATCCGTGACGGCATACCCTTACATTGACGACAGCCCGAGGATTGCACCAGTATGCTGCGCTCTCGCTTAGTCTTTGATCGCCTGAAGGGTTTTCTGCCCTCGGAAATAGATCTCGCTATTCCGCTCGGCCAGAAAACCCTTCAGCCAATCAAATTCTTAACCGATCTTACGCATCAACTGGCACAATCCTCGGGCTTTTGGGTGTGCGGTGAATGATGCGCTTCGTCAATTGCTTGCAAACCCGCGAATCTGGCAGGGGCAGGCCGGAGAGCAAAGCCTGCCGGGCCTCGCCAGTGGCTACCCGAAACTCGACCGGCAATTGCCCGGGGGTGGCTGGCCACAGAATGCCCTGACCGAAATCCTGCTGGAACACTATGGCAGCGGTGAGCTCAAGCTCCTGATGCCGGCACTGGCACATTTGAGCCGGCCACGGGATGACGCCACCGAGGCGGGCTGGATTACCTGGGTGGCGCCTCCTTTCGCACCCTATCCACCGGCGCTCGAGCAGTGGGGCGTCAACCTGTCCCGGGTGCTGATCGTACGCCCGAAAAAGCCCAGCGAGACCCTGTGGGCGGCCGAGCAGGCGCTGTCTTCGGGCAATTGCGCGGCCGTCCTTTTGTGGCCGCAGGCACTCGACGATGCTGCCAGCCGGCGCTTGCAGCTGGCGGCCGAGAAAGGGCAGAGCTGGGGCATTGCCTTTCGTTCGCTAAAGGCCCGTTCGCAGCCATCCGCTGCGGCATTGCGCATCCGGCTCAGCGCAGGCGGCACCGATCTCGGCATCCTGAAGAGCCGCGGCGGCAGGCCTGCCATCGTGCGGGATTATGCGGATTAGGCCATGTCTACCTCGGACAAATCGCCCGTTATGCCGCGGGAAGCCGCCCCGACTCCCTCCGTAAAAAGACGCCGTTCAGTAAAGCCTGAGCAACAGGCGCTGACACTCGCGCCCGTTATGCAGCCGGGCCCGCCACCGCTCGAGATCGATGCCATACGCCGTTTGTGGCTTTGTATTCATTTGCCGGCGCTGCCATTGGAGGCATTGGGCAGTGCGGACGAAGCAAAGGCCGTGTTCGAGGAATGCAAGGGCATTCGCAGGACTCTTTTAGCGAATGCAAAGGCCCGCTCTGCAGGTATCAGGCCCGGTATATCGATCAACGCGGCGCTCGCACTCGTACCCACGCTTCTCCTCGAGGAACGAAACCAGCATCGTGAAACCGAAACACTGAAAAAGCTGGCGGGGTGGGCAGAAAAATTTACCTCGTTCGTCTGCATCGAAGCACCTTCCCTGCTGCTCCTGGAGATCGCCGGTAGTTTGAAATTGTTTGGCGGCGTAAAAGCATTACGCCAGCACATCGTTGCCGGTCTCGATAGCCAGGGTTTTCATGCAGCCGTGGCGATAGCACCCACGCCACTGGCGGCGACCTGGCTTGCAAGGGCCGGGCGCAAGGTATGTATCCTCGATGCGCGGAACCTCCGGGGCAAACTCGCTCCATTATCGATTGCCTGTCTCTACTGGCCGGATTCCGTCGAGGCATCCTTGAAGGGCATGGGGGTTTCCTGCATCGGCGAAGCCTTGAGATTGCCGAGACAGGGATTTGCCAGACGTTTCGGTGCGGCGCGTTTGCTGGAACTCGATCGTGCGTTGGGCCGTTTGCCGGACCCGCGCGTCAATTACCGGGCGCCCGAACGTTTTGCTGCAGACTGCGACTTACAGGAAGAGCAAAGCGACAGCGAACTCCTGCTGAACGTCTGTGAGGAACTGCTCACAAGGCTCGAGAATTTTTTACTGGTCCGGCAAATGGCCGTGCAGCACCTGCTCTTTCGTTTTTTTCATCTGCAATCACCCGCCACACACCTGGCCCTCGGTTGCGTACAGGCGGATCGCGCCACGCAACACTGGTTCGATTTACTGAAGATCAAGTTCGAACGCCTGTCGCTTCCTGCGCCGGTCATCGCCATTCAACTGCGAGCCGGCCGGACGCAGTACTGCTCGGCGGAGACGGAAACCCTGCCTTTCAACCAGCGGGCAAAACCGCAGAACAATCTGTCGATTGCACACCTTGCCGAACGTTTGAGCGCACGCATCGGCGACGAATCGGTGCACGGCATTGCGATGGTGGCCGAACATCGCCCGCAATATGCCTGGCGGCGCCAGGATGTATGCAACGATGTGCCGCATTGCGCGAGCATGCCGGACTACCGCTTGCAGCATGGCTCACCCGGATTGCTGGAGGAGATACGACGCAATAACAGCCTGATGTTACAGAGGCCCCTGTGGGTGCTCGAGGAACCGAGGTTGCTTGCGACCGAGAACGGCCTGCCTGTCTGTGACGGCATCCTTAAGCTCATAGACGGGCCGGAACGCCTGGAAACGGGCTGGTGGGACGATGACGGCATCGCCAGGGACTATTTCGTGGCGCAGAACCCCAAGGGCGTGCATCTCTGGGTTTACCGGGATCGCAAGGAAAAAGGAGGTCGCTGGTTCTTGCATGGGATGTTCGGATGAGCACTTCCGACTATGCCGAACTGCATGCACTCAGCAACTTCACCTTCCTTCGAGGCGCCTCGCACCCGGAGGAACTCGTACAGACGGCCGCGGAACTGGGCTACGAGGCACTGGCGCTTACCGATGAATGCACGGTCTCAGGTGTCGTCAGGGCACATGTCGCGGCAAAGGACTGTGGGCTCAGGAAACTGATCATCGGTTCGGAGTTTCAGCTCGAAAGCGGCCTGAAACTCGTGGTGCTCGTCCGGAATCGCGCGGGCTATACACAACTGTGCCGTCTCATCACGCTTGGGAGACGCGCTGCCGAGAAAGGCAATTACAAGGTGACAGCCGAGGATTTCAGCGACGGCTTACCCGACTGCCTCGTGCTGTGGATACCTGGCAACCAGTTGCTGCTGTGCGCCGAGGACGCGTGGATTACGCGAGTATTTCGCGATCGCCTGTGGATCGTGGTGGAACTGCTGGCCGATGGCTTGCAACGCCAGCGCCTCGATCATCTCAGGCACCTGGGCCAGGCACTCGACCTGCCGCTCGTCGCCTCGGGTGACGTACACATGCACTGCCGCGAACGCCGCGCGTTACAGGACACCGTCACCGCGATACGCGAGGGTCTCACGCTCGATCGGGCCGGTTTTGCCCTGTACCCGAACGGTGAACGATATCTTCGCTCGCGCACCGTGCTCGAAAAAATCTATCCGGCCGAACTGCGCAAGGAAACCATACGCATCGCCAATGAGATTCAGTTTTCTCTCGACGCACTGAAGTACGAATATCCCGACGAACTCGTGCCCGAAGGAATGACACCGACAACCTACCTCAGGCAGCTGACCGATGAGGGACTCGGCAAGCGCTGGCCGCAGGGTGTACCGCAGAAAGTCGTGACACTCGTAGAGCATGAACTCGAACTGATCCGCGAGCTCGAGTACGAGCCGTATTTCCTGACCGTGTACGACATCGTCGCCTTCGCAAGAGGTAAAAAGATTCTCTGCCAGGGACGCGGCTCGGCAGCGAACTCCGCCGTCTGTTTCTGTCTCGGTATCACCGAAGTCGACCCCGAACGCATGGCGACACTGGTCGAGCGTTTCATTTCGAAAGAACGCAACGAGCCGCCCGACATCGACGTCGATTTCGAGCACGAGCGCCGCGAGGAAGTCATCCAGTACATCTACCGGAAATACGGCAGGGACAGGGCCGCACTTGCCGCGACCGTCATCACCTACCGGCCACGCAGCGCCTTACGCGATGTCGGCAAGGCGCTGGGCCTCTCCGGCTTACAGGTCGACCGGCTCGCCAAGTCGATGCAGTGGTGGGACGGTAGCCAGGTCGATGATAGCCGCGTGCTCGAAGCCGGGCTCGATCCGGATAGCCCGGTGATCAGGCGATTGCTGTACCTCGTGCGTGAGCTTTTGGGCTTCCCGCGCCATCTCTCGCAACACGTCGGCGGCTTCGTCATCTCCAACGGGCCGTTATCGGGGCTGGTTCCGGTCGAGAATGCCGCAATGGAGGATCGCACGGTCATCCAGTGGGAGAAGAACGACCT
>JBFFKF010000067.1:0-11257 GCA_041555515.1 Woeseiaceae bacterium | reverse complement strand
GCATCCTCGGGCGTCGTATCGGCCGCTGCCTGGATCGACATACCGCCGGTCAGCGTAAGTGCCATAATGAGACTCAAGAATTTGCGATGCATCGTCCCCTCCATTCGAGTTCTTGTTCGCATGATCAGAGCATAACAGGGACTGCGGTAAATACGCACTTGGTAGGTTATTTCCCGAATCGTTGGCGCCTTTGATACGTGCTATGAGTATGTTTCTTAAAGATTAAATCTTTGGGAAAGGTCAGAAAAATGAATCGCCTCATAACAGTCAGCGCTATTTTGCTTGCACTGGTCGCGACGGCTGGCTGCGAGGCAGACCGCATGTCCGAAAAGGGTTTCAGCCTGCCCGAAGGTAATACCCTGGACGGGCAACAAGCCTTCGTTTATCTGCACTGTTACGAATGCCACTTTATCGAGGGGATCGAAATGCCGCCGGTGGAATCTGACCGGCAGCCGTTTGTGCAGCTGGGCGGCAAGGTATCCCGGGTCAAGACCTACGGGGACCTGGTTACGTCGATCATCAATCCCTCGCACAAGCTAGCCCCGGGTTATCCGCTCGAAACCATCGCGGAAGATAGTCAATCCAAGATGCCTCTGTACAACGGCTACATGACGGTACAGGAACTCATCGACATCGTCGCATTTTTGCAGCCGCATTATGAAGTCGTGATACCGCAGTATCATTACCGCGTTTATCCCTGACTCTCGCCCCTGAGCCAGAAACTCCGCAAAGCGCCGGCAGAATGCCGGCACTTTGCTGTTGACTAAAGGTAAAAAATCGCAATGACGGTGCCTTTGAATTAAAGTCATCCGACGATTTTCGACATAAGAACAAGAATGTGACCGATCCGAGCTGGTACTCCATACTGCCGCCAATCATTGCGATCGTCCTCGCCATCTGGACCAAGCAGGTGATCCTGTCGCTGTTCGCCGGTATCTGGATGGGATTTACCTTGCTGAATGGCTTCGACCCCTTCGTCGGGGTCACGGCAAGCGTCAACGGCATCATCCACGTCTTCAGCGATCCGGGCGATACACGCGTCATCCTGTTCACCCTGCTGATCGGCTCGCTGATCGCGTCGATCGAGCTGTCCGGCGGCGTGCGCGGATTCGTGCATTTTCTCGAGACAAGACGCTGGGTGCACAACAAGTTGCGGGCACAGGTACTCGCCTGGGCGACCGGGCTGATCATATTCGTCGAATCCAACATCACGCTGCTCGTCGCCGGGTCGGTCAGTCGCCCGCTCTTCGACCGTTACAAGATATCTCGCGAAAAACTCGCTTATCTCATCGACGCAACCTCCGCGCCGGTGTGCGTCATGATCCCGTTGAACGCCTGGGGTGCGGTAATCATCGGGTTGGTCGCCTCGACGGGCGTCGACAATGCACTCCAGGTATTTATTGCATCGATTCCCTATAACTTCTACGCGATTGCGGCGATCATTCTTGCAGGCGTCGTTGTTCTCAGGAATATCGATATCGGGCCGATGAAAAAAGCCGAGGAACGCACGCAGGGTGGCCAAATTCTCTGGCCAGGCTCGATGCCGATGGTCGATATTTCCGCCGAGCTGATCGAGGATGCGAGTGAAAGCGACATACCGTCGGCCACGCTGATGGCGATACCGATTCTGACGATGGTCGTGATGATGCCGATCGGTCTTTATCTCACCGGTGACGGAAATATTATCGAGGGCTCAGGCTCGGTATCCGTGCTGTGGGCGGTCATCGTCGCGATCCTGGCGAGCTGGATCATGATTCTTGGCAAGAAATCGAGTTCCCTCAACGAGCTCATGCAAACCTTCATGAAAGGCGCGGGAGCGCTCTTGCCGATCGCGACAATCCTGCTGTTTGCATTGGCGCTCGGCGACGTGGCGATTGAGCTGGGCACCGGTGTCTATGTTGCCGGGGTCGTCGGGGATACCATTCCCGGCCCTTTGCTCGCGCCGTTGATCTTTATCGTCTCGGCATTCATTGCATTTTCCGTGGGTTCCAGCTGGGGCACGTTCGCCATCATGATTCCGATCGCGATCCCGATTGCGACGACGCTCGGCTTGCCGGTGCCGCTGTTCCTGGCTGCTGCAATTTCGGGGGCGATATTCGGCGACCACGCATCGCCGATCAGCGACACGACAGTGGTCGCCTCGATGGCCTCGGCCTGTGATCACATCGATCACGTCAGGACACAGCTGCCGTACGCATTACTTGCCGCCGGCATAGCCACTGTATTCTTTCTTTTCGCCGGCCTCTTTTAATAATAGCCGCTGAAACTGTATGCGACCGGGCCGGTCATGATGGCCGTGCCGTCACTCTTGATTTCGATAACGACGGCGCCGGCCGGCATCTCTACCGTCATCGTCCTGGCATCGGTGAGGCCTCGCGCCAGTGCGGCATAGGCGGCAACACATGCACCGCTGCCGCATGCGGTCGTCAAGCCGGCGCCCCGCTCATACACCGCCAGGCGGATCCGATCGTCCCCGACCATTTGCGCGACTCCCACATTGACCTGGTTAGGAAACAGCGAGTGCTGCTGGATCCGCGGCGCAACTGCCCCGATATCGATTGCCTGGAGTTCGTCGACAAAGAAAACGACGTGCGGGTTGCCGATAGCCAGTGCCACGGCATCGGCGAGGGGCCCGAATTCGATGTCCAGGTGACAGGTATCCCGTTCTTCCGCCAGCGGGATGTCGCGCCAATCCATGCTTACCTGGCCCATCGTGCAACTGACCCGCATATGCCCCGCCCTCCTGCATTCCAGTGGACCAGCGAGCGTCTCGATGACGATTGCGTCGCGCGCTTGTTCTTCCATCAGCAGCCATGCAACGCAGCACGTCGCATTGCCACAGGCTTCCACTTCGCGCGCATCGACGTTCAGGATGCGCATGAAGACGTCTGCAGCAGAGCTTTTTGCCGCTTCGATGATGATCAGCTGATCTGCACCGACTCCCGTTTCCGGGTCACAGATGCGCACGACCTCCTCATCGTCAGGACGGTATGGCTCGCTGCGGGCATCCGTAATCACGAAGTGATTCCTCAGTCCATGCATCTTGACGAAGAAACGACCCGCAGGCGGTTTACCGAAGGCTGGTGGTTCAGTCATGTCGTGTTTGAGACAAATCGTTCAAAAAGGAGCGCTGATTATACAAACTGGCTTTTGCGAAAACGCAGTCAGAGCGTTACATTGGACCGGTAAATGCTGGAGCTCGTCTCATGACCGAAGAACTTTTTCGCGAAGATTCATACCTCAGGGAATGCCAGGCGACTGTCGTCGAGAGCAGCCCGGCGGGTATCGTGCTCGACAAGACAGTCTTCTACCCGATGGGTGGCGGGCAGCCGGGCGATACCGGGACGATAAGCTGGGATGGCGGCAGCGTCGACGTCACGGACACGCAATACGGAGATGCCGGTTCGATCCGGCACCTGGCAGGGCCGGACGCTGCGCTGCCGGCCGCGGGCACCGAAGTGACCGCCACCCTCGACTGGGACCGGCGCTACCTGCACATGCGCATGCATACCGCGCTGCACTTACTCGGATCGGTGCTGCAATATGGCGTTACCGGGGGCAATATTTCGACGACGAAAAGCAGGCTCGATTTCGACATGGAAGACACCGTGGACAAAGAACAGGTCACGGCTGAGGTGCAGGCGCTGGTTGCCGCCGATCACCCGGTCAGAGTGCGCTGGATTACGGATGCAGAACTCGAAGCCCAGCCAGAGCTGGTCCGCACGATGTCTGTGCAACCGCCGCAAGGGGCCGGCAGAGTCAGGTTACTGGAAATCGAAGGCGTTGACTTGCAGCCCTGTGGCGGCACCCATCTGAAATCGACGGGCGAAGTCGGCCAGTTTCGCGTCGGCAAGGTCGAAAAGAAGGGCAGGCACAACCGGCGCGTGTCGATTGTTCTCGATCAATAAAAAAGCCCGGCGGCGCCGGGCTTTTTTCCAGTCTATGCTTGCCTAGTCCGCATCGTCCCCCGTCGAGGCCAGGTACCGATTGGCTTCCTCGAGTACCGGGAAGTCCCTGTCTTTCCAGACATCGGCCAGCTTCTGGTATTGCTTGCGCGCAGCGTCTTCGTTACCGAGCGCCGCGTAGGCACGCGCCAACCCGAGCAAGGACAGCGGCCGGTTCGGCGTACGAGCGAGCGATTTCGCAAACACGCCGGTGGCCTCGTCGGCACGGTTCGCCTCGAGCAATGCTTCACCGTAGAGCTCGTGAATTGGCTTCAGCGGATTCGGGGCGCCATTCGGCGGCCGCATCGCCTCGGCAAGCTCGACACCTTCGGCCAGCATTGCGAGACCTTTATCCGTATCGCCTTCGGCGATCGCGACGAGACCGGCTACCGAACGGTGCATGATCTGCACGGGTTTCGCGTTCTGCGAATAGTAAGAACGGTCGCTGTCGTCCAGTTCAGCAGCTTTTGCCGCCAACCTGTCTGCCGCCTTGCGTGCGACATCGAGTTTGCCGAGATGCACCGCGCTCATGCCGGTCGCCAGCAACTCCGTATCATATGACGACTCCGTGATCGGCGTTAGCTTCCATTGCTGCGTCTCGATAACCAGTCTTGCCTTGACGCGCGGCAGTGCTTCTTCGACACGTCGCTGACCCGCGTTGCGCTCCACGATGCCTTGCATGCGTTCGATCCACATCGCGGCGCGCTCATAGTCACCCAGTTGCAGGTCACCGTACTGGCCCCAATCCAGTGCATGCGTCATGTCGCCTGCCATGTCCCCGGGCTGCCACAGGGCGATCGCCGCATCGTAGGCGGACTGGTTGGAGTCGGATACCTGCTGCCACATGCCGTGCTGAATAAAAATGTGGGTCGGCATGTGCCGTGCGTGAGAGACCACCGGTGCGATGTCGTCGAATATCCAGGCAGCCGGCAGCGCCAACGGTGCATGCACCGGGTCGTCGAACGCATGGATCGTGTAATGCACGGCTCCGGGGTGGCGCGGATTGCGGCTCGACAGGTCCATGGCAATAGCGCCGGCCAGCACGTTCTGCCGGTGCCCTTCGCCAGCCGGTCCCGCAGACATCAGCAACGACAAAGCGTAGTAAGCGGCAACTTCTTCATCATCGGGATAACGTTCGTAGAGGCTGCGCATCTGCTGCATGTACGCAGTGCGGCGCGCCATCGTATCGCCTTCACCGAAAAACAAGGCATCTACCGCTGCGATATAGCCTTGTTCACGATCCGTCGGCGCGCTGGCAATGCGTTCCTCGCTGCTCGCGCCGAGCTTTTTTAGCACCGCTCGCGGCGTCTCGGGATCCCATTCCGCAATCAGCGGATGATTGTAGGTCAGCGATTCACCCCAGTAGGCCATCGCAAAATCGGGATCGAGCTTTTGCGCAGCCTGGAACTCGGTCCGGGCCTGCTTCCAGCCGAAGCTGTGCAGAATAGCCACGCCGCGCAGGAAGTGTTGCTGGGCTTCGGGTGATCCCGAGGTGGGAAACGTGATCGTGCCGACGTCCTCCATCTCGACCGAATGGGCCGTAAACGCCAGCAAAATCAGGCTCGAACAAAGGAAAAGGCGATTCATGAGCGTCCCCCGATAGTCATTCTTATGGCCGGAATGGCGGTTTGGCCGCTAAGGATACTCCAGTTCCGCAGTACTCCGAAACTCAGCGGAGCGCCTGCGGTCGACTTACCTCGGAGACCTCGGCGTGTACAGCGCCGCCTCGGCGCGGCTCAGCTGCTTGACTTTCAGGTGCCATTTCATGAACGAGCCGTTGATCCGGAAACGGTAGCTGCCAGACTCGTTGAACATGCGTACGCCGTTGCCGATGCTCTTGGTGCGCAGGACGCTGCCCTTGAGCACGCCGCTTCGGCCATCGACCAGGTCCAGGTCAAATGAAATCTGGTGGCCGTAGTCGCTATTAATGCGCCAATCGAGAATCCACGGCGCCTGTGCCTTGAATTCGGCCGTGGTTCGATTGCCTGTGCCTTTGAATTCGACGATCAATTCTTCCGCGCCGCTTGGGCTGCCCCCGAGCAACAGCAGCAAAGCTGCGAGACAAGTCGTCAGATACCTGGTCATCAATAAATCCATCGGTCCCTGCATCTCTTGGACCCGCAATGCATTCCACAGGTTCACGGTGTTTTGACCTTGCGCGGATTGATGGCGCTATCGCGAATCGGCAGCGAATCCGGTCCGCGACATTTGTCGAGCATATTCTTTTGAATCTCCTGCGGATCATTGATGATCTCGTAAAATCGATCGATATAATTCTTCACTCGGCGCGCCTTATTCTTGGAAACTTCCGGTGGCAATAGTGCCGATTCGATTTCGCTGCGTTTCTGGTTGAATAAATCAATTGATCTTGCAAGCTCCTCGTTCTGCCAGCAGAAACCTCGATATAGCCTGGTTCTGACACTTCTTATCGGCAACCCTTCGTGCGGCATCGCGTATTCGGTGTCAATGATCCCCGAATAATCGAAATCGTAAGGCACGATGATCCAGTCATCGCGTTTCGCTGCTACTGTAATGACGCGGCCGTTATGACAACAGCCTTCGCCCGTCGGGCCTTTCTTTACGGCGAAATCGGTATTTCCGATCAGGTACTGAAACAACAGGTTATGCGTTGTTTCGACAAGCGCCATTTGCGCCGGCTCGACTTTTGGTGGGCGAATCCGCTTGCGATTCAGGCGCTTCGCCATGTCTTTGTCGTCTTCCAGGAAAAAGGCTGGTTGTACCTGCTCGCGCATGCTGCGCGACCCGGTCTCGCGGAAGGTCACGTTCAGCTGCCTGGCCCTGTAGGAGTAATCCGTTATGACGTTATAGGCGCGATAGACCCCGAGCTCGAGGTGCAGCCAGTCCCGCCCTTTACCGCCCCGCACGCACTGCCTGACGATCTTCAGTTTCTTCTGACCTTCGAACACTGTGCCCGCAGTATCGTCCGGTTTGAAAGTTATTCTCAACGGCGGGAAATCGCAGACCTCGAGTCTCGACTTGCCGCGTGTACTTACCAGGACGGGGAAGGCGTGCTCGGTTCCGGAGGCATCGGTATAACGAAAGGTGCCATCGAATTCCGGTTTCTTATCCCGCCGCCGAGACAAGCTCAGCATTGGTGCCTCGATAATAACGTCGAGCTTTTCCTGCGATTCGAATAGCGGCGCGGATAACGTCGGGGGAGACAAGCTGCATAACAGACCTGTCAGCCCCAAAATACCCAGAATTTGTGTTTTCTTGTTCAAAATAAAAGGCTCGCAGAACTGTTTTGGGAACGGCTCTAGCCGCGACTCATTACTGCCTTGCTTATCTGAATATCCTGCACCGCAACGCCGGTGAGATCGGCAATCGTAAGTTGTTCGTCTGTTGATCTGCCGACCACGTGACCGGCAAGTATACTACCAAGCTCTACCAGATCGGATTCCGAAATCGCCTTGCATTTCAATGCCTGGTGAATTTCGCCGCGTTCGACGCATTGCGAGATGCTGTCGGCAACGATCAGGTCAGCCTGGCGCAGAAGGCCGGCATCCAGCTCCTGTTTATCGGGCGTGTCCGATCCGACTGCCGTGATGTGGGTCGCCGGCTGCGCCTGCCCTGACAGTATTGGTTCGGCGGCAGGGGTTGTCGTCACGATCAGGTTGCAGGACTTCACAATGCTCGCCGCATCGGTAGTTGTCGTGACGTTGAATCCACCGGCCGTCATGTCCTCTTTGTAACGCTCGAGCTTGTCCTCACTTCTGCCCCACGCAATCACCTCGCGGCATCCTGTAACGGGCTTGAGGTATTCGAGTTGCAGCCTCGCCTGCATGCCGGTGCCGACAATGCCGATGCGCTCGATTCTTGACGGGGCCAGGTATTTCGCGGCGATCGCGCCCGCTACCGCTGTGCGTACGTCCGTCAAATAACCTTCGTCGAGCAACACTGCCTCGAGCGCACCCGTCTTCTGGCTGAATACGAGCATCAGCCCGTTGCTGGACGGCAGGCCGAGTTTGAAATTCTCGTAGAACCCGGATGCAATTTTGATGACGTAATAGTCATCGCCCTTGAGGTAGCCGTACTTGATATGTACATCGCCCGGCGGGTCTCGCAGGATGAGTTCGCCGACTGGCGGCACAACCGCCCTGCCCTCGCTGTAAGCGATGAAGCCCTGTTCGATCTCGCCCATGAGATCGATGCATGGCAACACCGACTTGATTTGCTCTAGGCTCAGGATTTTCATCAGGCGCAGGACTCGAGTGTCTTTTGCATGCGTGCAAAAGCCTCCTCGAGCACTTCCCTTTCCTGGCCGAAGGCGATGCGCAGGTGATGATCCATGCCGAATGAATCCCCGGCGCCGACGAAGACGCTCGCCTCCCGGCAGAGCTTCTCCATCAACTCCGTTGAATTGATGTCCAGGTGATAGCGGACGAACGACACCGCCGATGCCATCGGGGGTGTGCAACTGAACAGTCCGTCCTGCCGCGCCATCCATTGCTCGAGGACCGGAAATCCGTTGCGGATGTAGTCGCGTGTTCTGCGGATCAGCCGCGGACGCACTTCGGCGGACAATGCATGGGCGGCAAGGATATTGCTCAACATCGAGGCGGTGATCGTCGTGTATTCGTGCCGCCGCCACAGCTCGTCGACGGTATCCGGCGGGCCGACGACCCAGCCGACGCGCAAGCCGGGCAGTCCGTAGGCCTTGCTCATGCTGCCGATTGCCAGCACCTTGTCGTAACGACCATAGAACGACGGCGTTTCCGCTTCCCGCACGCGTTCGGCGCCGCGGTACACCTCGTCTGCCAGGATCCACGCGCCGACGCGATCCGCGGTGGCAACGACGGCATGCATCTCCTCGTCCGTCATGATGTAGCCAGTCGGATTGTTCGGATTGCAGACGGCAATAATGCGTGTCTTTTCCGTTACCTGCGCCTTCAGCTCATCCGTATCCAGGCGCCAGCCCTGGTCGGACATCAGGCGGAATGGCCTTACGGTGCAGCCTTTGTTCTCTGCAAGCCCCCACACTTGCTTGTAGGTCGGCGCCTGCGTCGCCAGCTCCTCGTGCGGCTCGATCAGCGTCTGCATGACGATATTGTTGGCCTCGGCTGCGCCGACCGTGACCAGCACGTTCTCGACGCCGGCGCCGTCGTAAAGGGCAGCGATGTTCTCACGAAGCTCCGGGTTACCGTTGACGTGCGGATAATTGATCTCGGTGGCGAGCAAGGATGCAAGCTTTTCCTGATCGTCGCCGAGCAGCTCGTCAAGCCGGATCGGGTGGACACCTGACTCGGTCAGGTTGATGTCAACCTTCTGTTCCCAGACGGATTGCGTGTATTCGAGGTCGAAAGGCGTAAATTGCATCGCTTATTTCCGGCGGATTACCCTGCGATCATAGCCTACGACGGTAAAAAGTTCGCAAGACCAACATCGTAGGAAATGTATAATCCGGGAATTTAGTGTCAGGCATGCTTCCCGCGTGAATACCAATACAAAACTGATGGACATGCTGACAGGCTATGCGTCGGCCCACCAGCACCCATTCAATATCGCGGTGCACTTCGTCGGTATCCCCGTCATCATGCTCGGCGTTTTTATCGCCTTGAGCTGGGTGCGCTTCGACATGGCTGGTGCAACATTCAACCTCGCATATGTCGCAGCATTCGGGCTGTTCCTTTTTTACCTTATGCTCGACAAGGTATTCAGTATCGTGTTTCTCCTATATGCGCTGCCCATCGCCTGGCTGGCAACGGGAATTGGCACGGAACCCCTCGCGGTGTCCGGAACTGTCGCCGCTGTGGCTTTCTTTGGCGGATACATCGCGCAATTCGTCGGGCACGCAATGGAGAAGTCGGTGCCGGTCATTCTGAAGCACCCGGTACAGGCCAATTTTGCCGCACCTTTTTTCATCGTCGTCGAGATCTTCAGCTTGCTCGGCCTGCGCGATGAGCTGTTCAGGGAAGTCCAACGTCGCATACAGGAATTACGGCAGGAACACGCAGCCTGAGGGAGAGGCAAAACATGACAGCCAGCACCGATACGCGCAAGTCAGTAAAAACAGCAAGAGAGTTCAGCTTCCTGAGTTTCGTGTGGCGCTTTGCCGCAACGCTGGCGCTCGTGCTGCTGACTTATAACCCGAGTGATTTTTCCTATATCGACTGGCTGCGGGCCGCGGATCCTGAAAATCCGCTGGGACCCGAGCATTTCGTCGTCGGCGTCGTTTTGCTCATTGGCTGGGTCATTCTCCTCGCGGCAACGCATCGCTCGCTCGGCACCTTCGGCCTGATCCTCGGTGCAGCCCTGCTCGGCGGCGTGGTCTGGTTATTAACCGACATCGGCTGGCTCAACATCGAGACCGTGTCCTCGGCCACCTGGGTCGCCCTTATATGCATCGCCGCTCTGCTCGCGGTCGGTCTCAGCTGGTCGCACGTATGGCGCAGGCTTACCGGACAGTTCGAGGTCGACGGCGACGATTGAGATACATAAAAACACGCTTCAACAATCCGCAACTCGATCTTTTGAACGACGTGCAACTCAATATCCTCGCGTTTCGCTACAACCCGGGCGGGCTGAGTGATCAACGATTGGATCAGATCAAGCAGCGAGCCGGTATTTGCCGCGCGCTGCCCGAGAATCGGCATAATGATGAATATTAGGCGATCGCTGATCGGCGTGATATTTGCGGTGCTTGCAGCTGCGTCTCTTGCCAGGGACGTAGTCACCGCGCCGTACCGGCCTGACAGCGGTAACCTGAGCATTCGATGCGGCATCCTGGTCGACGGAATCGCCGACCAACCTGCCACTTTTCAGACGGTCAAAATCATAGATGGCAGGGTTGCCTCGATCGGCTACAGCGAGGACGCGGTCGACCTCGATCTCAGCCTTTACACCTGCCTGCCGGGCCTCATCGACACGCACACCCACCTGACCGATCGTACGGATGATACGACTGACCTGTCAGTCGTTTATTCCCGCACGAAGCTTGAGTCGATAGATATTGCCAGGGAAAACGCATTACTTACTTTGATGGCAGGAATCACGACTGCCCGCAACACCGGCGCATACATTAAATGGTCCGCGCGCGACCTGCGTGACCTGATCAATCGAGGCGATGCCGTCGGGCCACGGGTGCTGGTCGCGGGGTACTATCTGTCGGTTCCCGCGGGCGGCGGCGATCTCATGATACCCGGATACGAGGAAAGTGAAATACCGGCCCATGTTCGAGCAGGCATCGCCCGAGGCCCGGAAGAGTTTCGACAGAAGGCCGAAGAAGCCGTAGCCGGAGGCGCTGACTTCCTGAAGATCATTGCCTCCGGCGCCGTGCTCGCATTCGGCGGCAT
>JBFFKF010000066.1:0-12015 GCA_041555515.1 Woeseiaceae bacterium | reverse complement strand
TGAACCGACGAATGCCGTCGATCAAACAGTCGCGCAATCTCGCGTAATGAATCGCCTTCTTGCCAGCGATCCCACATCAGCGCCTTCTGCGCTTCGGTGTAATAGATTCTCGTTCGGTACTTCATCTGCAACAACCTCCTCACTATAGTTAGAGATTAGGTGTTGCGTTCACCGATTGAATCTGCACCCGAAAGCGGTCATTAAACATGATGAATATTGGCAAGAATTAACGTCCGCTTTCGGCCATAACCGGACATTGGGACACGAGAGAATTTCCTATCCTTGATTGCATTTATTGCTTAATCATTCCAAGGCAAGCTTTCGAAATAGACAATAAAATCACTTGTATATAATTGCTTTGTTGAAGCCCAGGTAGCTTTGAAATAGTTATTGTTGACTAGAATACCGTTTGCAGCTGATTCCGGGAGAGCATCTTTGGGCAATACGCCCGCCTGTACGGATCTGAAAAGACCCTCCCAAACCCTAACGGTGGCCCCTTGGTACATTCTGATACTAACCTGATCCTCAGGCTTGAAATCTTCTGGCAAAGCTCCCTGGTTTACTTGAGAAATTAGGCCAGACATGCGTTCGTCCAATGCGGCACTAGACGCGAGGTCAAGAAATTGAGAACTGAAACTGCTATAAGCATCGCTCCGTGCTATAGCGGTACTCTGCCTCAACTCGTATCCGACAAATCCGAGTGAAACTACTATCGCGGTTATGCCGACCAATTCCGCAATCTCGTTCCATTCTTTGAATTTCATTGCTAATCCTCCCCAAATTACCTACCCAACAGCTTAGTCAGGTTGGGGGAGAATGTCTGCTTTGGGTCGTTAGCGGCCCTTTGGACTAAGTCTAGCCTAATGTCCGCTTTCGGGGGCAAAGCGGACGTCCAGGTTGGTCAATTTTCGGAAAAATTAAGGTCCGCTGTCGGCCAGAAGCGGCCTTTGGGGAACACCCGCAGACAGCTTCCCGAACTCTATTTAGCAAGCTCCGCCTCAATCATGCGAATAGTTACATCAAGTTGTGAGTCAACGTCATGAAACCCCACGGTCAATATGTCGTTTATGGATTCCGCCCTGGTTAACAGGATATTTTCAAACACTTGATTGTTTAAAAGAGGCCGGTGGTCAGTGAGGTTGACGGCATTAGGCACGTCGATAAATTGTCTCGGACTCTCAGGCTCACCCGGGACGCCTTGAGCCGAAGAATAAAACTGGGTCATATTAGTATTGTTGATCAGGAACGGTTCTAAAACGCGAGTGAAAAATTCCTGATCCGATTCCAAATATCCCTTGATTAGGTCAAACTTTGGCGCCCATTTCGCCAGCGATGTACGGAGTGACGGATTCGCAATAATTGAAAAATCACCGCTACTTACTAAAGACTGCAAAACCGGCGTGTCAAAGCGGCCACCTGGGTCAAACCAATTTATGCCGAATAGATGCCGGTCCATTTCCTCAAGGGTCAACTGTCTATCTGAGTTTCCCGACAGCGTTAGCAGTACTTTGGTCGTCTCTAGAATCGCATAGTAGAAATTAGTTCTTTCATCCAGACTGATTTTGTTTTCCTGAAACTCTTCTAGCAACTCAGCCAATATGAGATGTTCTTCTACCCTCTGCTGCCGATTACTCCACCAGGCGTCGATTCCAAACGCCAGAAGGATACTCCCAACAATCGCAACGCTTTCAACTGTCAGGCGCACCCAAGAAATTTTAATTAGCTGTCCCATTATTCGTGTTCTTGGCCAGTTTGTGGCTGCTTTGGGTTGTTAGCGGCCCATTGGACCAAGTCTAGCCGAATGTCCGCTTTCGGCCAGAAGCGGACATAGTCCGAAGTGCAGTGCCAACCTAACGATCCGCCCAACTGCTTGTCGCCTGCCATAGTTCATTTGAAGTTGGTTGGTCCCGGATAAGCTCGTCCACGAATCCAACGAAGTCAGGACCAAATAGAGATCGACCCAATAATTCCCACCAGGCTCTGGTTCGATTGCTTTGCAAAATGACCAGGATAACGTTTTGTTCAGTGCCCCAAAGGTTCTCGTCGATAACGCCATTCTGATACTGCAGCCACGAGAACTCACGCAATCGCATCGCTGCGGTCAGGTACCCCTGTAGCTGTACTTGCTCCTGAGGCGTAAGCGGACCTTCTTTTGTGATGTTTATTACCATATCCGGGTTATCCATTATTGCGAACAGTTCCGTCTGTGCGCCAGCTACTACAGATTGCCGTGACTGGGCATGCAGAGCATTCGTGTTTTGTTTAACCTGCATTGCCAGATATATCAATGTAGCAACGATGACGATTGCGCCAATGAACTCACCTAGATTGCCCAGAAGCTGGGCAATATCCATAAACGACATGATTCGCCTCCGAACTATATTTTCGGGAGCCTTACCTTAACTGTTTAGACGCATGGATGTCCGCTTTGGGTCGTTAGCGGCCCGATTTAGACTTGTAATGTCCCAATGAGCTTCGATACCGAGTCCAGGTCGTGCCGAGTCAGGTACTCACTGATTTCGGCATTGATCTTCTTGCAAACGAGGGGATCGTAGAAAAGCGCGGTCCCGACGCCGACCGTGGTTGCGCCGGCAATCAGGAACTCGATCGCGTCTTTGGGCGTGGTAATCCCGCCCTGGCCGATGATCGGAATATTCTTCGGTCCCGCGACCTCATAGACCTGGTTCACTTTTAATAAGGCGATCGGTTTTATCGCCGGCCCGGACAATCCACCGCGGACGTTGTCGATAACCGGTCTGCGCTCCTCGATATCGATCGCCATACCCATGATCGTATTGATGACGGCGAGGCCGTCGGCACCCGCCTCGATGCACAGGCGCGCGTTCTCCTGGATGTCGGTCTGGTTCGGCGAGAGCTTGGCGATAATCGGTTTCTTGGTCTGTTTGCGACAAGCTGCTACGACCTTTGCCGACATGTCCGGATGGTTGCCGAAATGCACACCGCCTTCCTTGATGTTCGGGCAGGAGATGTTGATCTCGATGGCATCGATCGGCGAATCCTCGAATTTCCTGGTGACGACCTCGTACTCTTCGAGCGTCGATCCGCAGACATTGGCGATGAAACGCGTCTCCGAGAAATCGAGCCCGGGAAGTATCTCGTCGACGACCACGTCCATGCCGGGATTCTGCAGGCCGATCGCGTTCAGCATCCCCATCGGCGTTTCGTAGACGCGGTGCGGCTTGTGACCCAGTCTCGGTTCCTGGGTCGTTCCCTTGAGCACGATGGCGCCGACATCGCGGTTGGAGAAACCTTCGATGCGCGTGTATTCCTCGCCGAAACCGACACAACCGGAGAGCAGGACGATCGGTGAATTCAGCGAGAGACCACAGAAATCAACGCTGAGCGGGCTCTGCTCGGACTTCAGGGCTACAGCCATTTGTCAGTGATTCGGCGCATATCCGAGGCGCGATGATACACGGCATTAGCATTTTAACTAGGGCAAAATGCGGCCACGATGTTCAGCCTGATCCTGTATGAGCCGGAAATACCTCCCAATACGGGCAACATCATACGCCTGTGTGCCAACACCGGCACTACGCTGCACCTGATCGAGCCGCTGGGATTCGAACTCGACGAACCGCGACTGAAACGCGCCGGCCTGGATTATCGTGAGTTCGCGGACATCGCCGTACACGTGAATCTCGACGCGTGTCTCGATGCGCTCGACAGACCGAGGGTATTCGCGCTATCGACCCGCGGCGCGTTGCATTATTCGCAGGCGCGATTCGAGTCCGGCGACGCGCTGTTGTTCGGTCCGGAGACGCGCGGCCTGCCGCAGGCCGTGCTGGATTCGCTGCCGCAGGAGCAGACCCTGCGCTTGCCGATGCGCCCGGGCAATCGCAGCCTGAATCTTTCAAATGCCGCGGCGGTCGTGCTTTACGAGGCGTGGCGGCAGATCGGTTTCGCCGGGGGCGATTAGGCTTATTCCGGCTTCAAAGCCCTGGTCATCAGCGCGGTTACGGCTTCCCGCGGCGACATGTCCTCATACAGGATCCGGTAGATCTGCTGGCAGATCGGCATCTCCACCGACAGCTTGTCGGCGACCTGCTTGACCGCCTTGGCGGCGAGCACGCCTTCCACGACCTGCTGGATTTCCTGTTGCGCCTCGTCGATGGTCTTGCCGGCCGCGAGCATCAGACCCATGCGCCGGTTGCGCGACTGATCGTCGGTGCAGGTCAGCACGAGGTCACCCATGCCGGCAAGTCCCCTGAATGTATCCTGCTTGGCGCCGAGGGCAACGCCGAGCCTCGTCATCTCGACCAGGCCGCGATTGATGAGCGCGATCCGCGTATTGGCACCGAAGCCGAGTCCATCCGAGATGCCGGCGCCGATAGCCAGCACGTTCTTGACGGCACCACCGACTTCTACACCGATCATGTCACTGGATGTGTACGCGCGGAAATTGTCTTCCGAGATCGCTTCGGCAAGATCCTCGGCGAAAGTCGTGTCAGCCGATGCAATCGTCATCGCGGTCGGCAGGCCGGCGCCGACTTCTTTCGCAAACGTTGGCCCGGAAAGCACGGCCATCGCGTGGTTATCACCGAGCACTTCGGCCGCAACTTCGTGCGGCAACTTGCCGGTACTCAATTCAAAGCCCTTGGTGGCCCAGCAGACTCGTGCCGCATCGTCGAGTATGGGCTGCAGTTTTTGCAAAGTCTCGCGGAGCCCGTGACTCGGCACTGCAACGACTATGTCTGTCACATTATCGAGACAGGACTCGAGATCGTGCCTGACTTCGATGTTGTCGGGAAAAGGAGCGTTCGGCAAATACCGTGTGTTGACGCGTTCGGCGGCGATGACAGCGAGCTGCTCTGCGTCAATATCCCACAGACGAACCCGCCTGCCGCTGCGCGCGAATTGCAGTGCGAGCGCTGTTCCCCAGGAACCGGCGCCAATAATCGCAATCGGCTGATCAGGCACTTTGGCATTCGTGCCGCTGATTAGGCGCTACCACCGTTGCCTCCGCCATTGCCGCTGCTGGCTTGTTCGCCCTCCTGCGCCTGCGCCTGTTTCATACCCTCTGCGTACAAGGCATCGAAATTGATGGGCTGCAGCAGGAATTCAGGGAAGCCGCCTTTGGACACCATGTTGGCGATGGACTCCCTGGCATAGGGAAACAGGATGTTCGGGCAGTAGCTGCCCACGATGGCCTTGAATTCTTCTTCAGTGTAACCGGCAATGTGGAACAAACCGGCCTGCTGTAGTTCGACCAGGAAAAACGTCTGGTCGCCTTCCTTCGCTTCGATCGTGACCGTCAACACGATTTCATGACTGTCGTCCGGTCCCGATTTGTGACTGCTGCGAAGATTGAGATTGGTTTTCGGCGACCAGTCTGGTTTCGTGAAAACCTCGGGCGTATGTGGCGATTCAAAAGACAAATCCTTTACGTAAATCTTTTGAATAGCAATCTGTTTTGCCGGCGCGCTTTGATCCTGTTCTGCCATTATCTTTTCCTGCCAAGTAAATTTTGTTCTAGGTTCGAACTACAAGCCGCAGCATGTGATCTGCGGCAATAATAATCTGTTACTTTTTATTCTTTGTTTTTTTCGCAGTAACGAGCGGTAAGTTAGCCTGAGTCCAGGCAGTGATGCCTCCTTTGAGGCCGTACACACTTTCGAGGCCCTGCTTTCGCAAGGCGTCTACGGCGCGTGAAGACGACATGCCGGTGTCACAAACGGCGAGTATGGGGCGTGACTTGTATTTCTTGATCTTGTCCTTGTTCGCGTCCAATTCATCGGAGGGAATGTTCTTTGCATTGACGATATGCCCCCTGGCGAACGCCTCACTGCTGCGCAGGTCCAGAACGACCGCATCCGCATTGATCAGCTTGACCGCATCCTGGGGCTCGATGTTGGTAACGCCCTGCGCCTTTCTCCTGAGCTCGGTAAAAACCAGCAGGAAGAAACTGAAAAGGAGCGCGGTCACCAATATCGGGTGATTCGAGGCGAATTCCAGGTACGTTTCCATTGTTTGTCTTTGTGGACGCTGTAGCCACCGCCGCGGCCGAAACTGCCAGTATACCAGTGTGCCGCGACGGAAAAGGCCCGTGCTCATTGACTGGATGGAGACGGTGGCTTGGCCTTACACTCTGGCGCGATGACTCGCTGCACCTCCATCGGCTCGATCGGGATTCTCGCTATTACGGCCCTGCTGGCCAGCGCCCTGGCGCAGGATACCGACCTTACCCTGATCAAGGAGCGCGAACTCGAGGAAGTCAGAGATCAGATCAGCCGGCTGAAGAAGAGCATGGACCGCCGCGCCGCGGACCGCGACCGCATAACCGCGGAACTGCAAGATGCGGAGGTGAAGATCTCGGAAACCCGCATGCGCCTGAAAGAGCTGGAGCGGCAGCGCGACTTCACGGCCAGGAAAAAAACCCAGCTGGAGGCGCAACTCGAAGCCAAGGCAAGCGAGCTGGAGCAGGAAACGCGGCAACTCGAAGCCCAGGTGCGTTCGGCATATATGAGCGGCAAGCAGGAGCGGATCAAGCTCATGCTCAATCAACATGATCCGGCGACACTCGGCCGTCTCATGACCTATTACCGCTACCTCAGTGAATATCGTGGCGACAACATAGAGACCGTCAACGCGCGTATCGGCGAACTGAATGATCTAAGAGAACGGGCGGCGGCAGAAGAAAGCAGGCTTGCCGAACTGGCCAGTGAAAGAACCGCCGAACTGATCGAACTCGACAATGCGCAGGAAGAAAGGCAGCAACTACTGGCATCGCTCAACGCGAAAATTCAAGAGGAAGGATCGGAGATTGACCGACTGGCCGCACAGGAGCAGGATCTCGCGCGCCTGATTGCCGAACTCACCAGCATACTTTCCGATTACCCGATTACCTCGGAGGAACCCTTCAGCGAATTCAAGGGCCGCTTGACCTGGCCGGTCGCCGGCAGCCTGCTTCATGACTTCGGGCAACCGCGTGCCGACGGGCGCCTGAAGTGGAACGGCGTCGTTCTCGCCGCGCAACGCGGCCGCGAAGTCCGTGCGGTGTATCACGGGCGCGTCATATTCGCCGACTGGCTGGCCGGCATGGGCTTGCTGGTCATCGTCGATCACGGCGAGGGTTACCTGAGCCTCTATGGCTATAACGAGACGACCCTGAAAATCGCCGGCGACTGGGTGGCGCCCGGCGATGTCCTCGCAACTGTCGGCGACAGCGGCGGCCAGTCCCGAAGCGCGCTTTACTTCGAGATCCGCCAGGGGACCCGGCCCCTGAATCCGAGGACCTGGGTCAGCAAACAGCCGGCAGGCAACTAGGCAGCGAAAAGCGCGGTACGCCGCTCAACGATTGCAGCGGTAAGGCAATTCGACGATTTCTCTTTCGTCGATACCCCGGCCCGCCATCGCACTTAAAAAATTGCGGTACGGCGTCGTATCGAAATGGGGATAACCGAGATATGAGGCAATGGTGTCGAAGTCGCCGCTTTCATCGAATTCCACAAACAGTTCGTCGGCCGTTTTGTCGTCCCCGAGAATCTTGTAACTGAGCCATTTGAAAGAAAGGTCATCCGGATACTGTATCAGCGCCCGGGCATGCAAGCGGGCGGCATCCGCGTTTCGCTGTTCGGCGCAGGTCTGCCGCAGTTCCGCAAGATAACGAATATCTCGCGGCAGGTTGCTACTGAGAATATCGGGAAGAATCTTGCCGGCGCCGTCGATGTCGCGCGCATACAGCAACAAGCGATGCGCCTGGTATAAAATAGTCACATCGTCGCGGAAACTGGCGATCGCGTCGTTTGCGATCGTGCGCATCAGGGTCGTGTCGTCCACACCACGCAACGCCTGTAGCCATTGATTCGCCAAATCCCTGGTGAATTCCCTTGTCGCATACTCGGACTGAATAATGTCGATGATCTCGTCTCTCCCGCCCAACTGCCCCAACAAAGACATTCGCATACCGTGTCCGCGCTCGGCATTCGGGCGCCGCTCGAGAAATTCCGAAACCATTCGCAGCGCCCGCCGCAGCCGCAATTCGTCCCAGGCCTTGAGCGCCTGGTAGAAGAGCAGGGTAGTGTCATCGCGCTCCGAGCGAATCGCGTTGTTCAAAGCTTCGTCGCGTTTTGCCAACCTTTCTTCGTAAGTAAGGTCGGTCAAACCATAAACAATCTGGTTGGATTCGAGTTGTAAAGACCAGAAAAGATGGAGTCGACCGTAGGCGGCGGAAAAATCCGGATCAAGCGCGACCGCGTTTTCCCATGCGTCCCGGGCATCGAGCCACAGGTAGATATCTCCCGATTCGCCGCTTGCCTGCATAGCGCCAATTCCCAGAAGATATGCTTCGTACGCCGCTACCGAACGGGTGCCTGTTGACATCATCTCGGCCAGAGCTTCCGGATCCATCGCGGTATGCAGGGCGGTGGCAATCTTGATCGCAATCTCTTCCTGGATTGCGATGATGTCATCCGGTGTCCTGTCGTATGTTTCCGACCACAGATGAAAGCCGTCATTAGCGCGGATCAACTGCGCAGTAATTCGCAGGCGGTCCCCGCCTTTGCGCACGGAACCCTCGAGCACGTGATCGACGCCGAGTCCCGCGGCTATGGTCGGAATGGGTTCACTTGATCCCTTGTAGCCAAACGAGGATGTCCGCGCGGCGACCAGGAGATCCGGGGTGCGCGCGAGCGAGTTGAGAATTTCTTCGGTCAGGCCGTCGGCAAACCACTCCTGTTCCGTATCCGATGACATGTTGACGAAAGGCAGCACGGCGATTGACCGGTTGACGGCGGCAGCTTCCGCCTCAGCAGTTTCGGCGGCGGATTCGGCTGGCTGGACTTCGGCAAGCGGTTGCGATTCGATCGGTGCGGCTACGTCGAGCGACTGTCGCTCCCAGATAAAGTATGCGAGTGCGACCACCAATGTGCCGATGATGACAAAATCGAGTTTTCTGCCCGTGGAAGCAGTTACCGAGGCACTGAGCGGAACATCGCGTGTTTTCTTGATGCCCTCCGGCGTGATTTCGAACGCCCAGGCAAAGAGCATGACGAAGGGAAAGCCAATGCCGATCAGCACGATGACGGTCTTGAGGACCCAATCGGGTGTGCCGAATGTGTCGAACAGCACCCCGGCTACTTCGACAGCAAGCCAGCCGACCACGACGTAGGCAATGCCTACTCGAACGACGTTGCGACGTTTAAGCTCGCGAAAGAATCCGCTCATGCTCGCCGATACTCAGCTCTGAACCAGTGGCGACAATAGCATTATTTTCCTTGCCCTAGCTGGCCAGGCCGTGTTTCAGAGCGCGGCATTCGGCACTTCGCTGTGCTATGGTCGAGCCGCAGCCGGCCCGAAGCAATCGCGACGGCTTTGCGCCTGGAGAATCACATGTCATTGAAAACCCGGGGAATCCTGGTCCTCGTTATCGGCACCATTCTGGGTGTCAGCCTGTCAATCGGCGGCAGCATGCTGACCGCGGGAAACGAGCCGGGCGTTGAGAAACTGAGCTGGGAACAGACGCGCCTCATTACCGAGGTCATGGAACGCGTGCGCAGGGATTTCGTCGAGCCGATCGACGAAACGCAACTCATGGACAGCGCGATTCGCGGCATGGTGTCGGGACTCGACCGGCATTCCGAATTCCTGGATGCGGAGGAGTATCGCGATATCCGCGACAGCACCAGCGGCAGATACTCGGGCATCGGCCTGGAGGTCAGCACTCAGGACGGTGCGATCCTCGTCATCTCGCCCATCGATGGCACCCCGGCACAGCGCGCGGGGATCGAGTCCGGCGACGAAATTATTGAAATCGACGGCGTATCGGTGCGTAACGACGGGCTGAACGAGGCGATCAGGAAGATGCGGGGGCGGCCCGGCACGCCGGTAACGATCAGGGTACGCCGGCAGAATTATGATGACCCGCTGACCTTCCGCCTGACGCGGCAGAAAATAACAATTGCAAGCGTGCGGCACGAAGTCCTCGAACCCTCAATCGGGTACGTTCGCGTAAGCCAGTTCAACGAATCCACGGCCGACGAACTGAGCGATGCCATCGATGCGATGACTGACGATGTGCAACAAACAACCGGGGACATGCTTACCGGGCTGATTCTCGATCTGCGAAACAATCCGGGCGGCATCCTCGATTCGGCAGTGCAAGTCTCGGACCTGTTCCTCGATGCGGGAATTATCGTTACCGCCGAGGGCAGGACGCCCGAATCCCGTTTCCGGCACGATGCCGAAACCGGCGACATCATGGATGGCGGCGCGGTCGTGGTGCTCGTCAACGGCGGATCGGCATCTGCATCGGAAATCGTCGCGGGCGCGTTGCAGGATCATGGCAGGGCGCTGGTTGTCGGTACGACGACGTTCGGCAAGGGCCTCGTGCAAACCGTGATGCCACTGTCGAAGGGGCGGGCCATCAAGCTCACGACTTCCCATTACTACACTCCCTCCGGTGATTCGATTCACGAGACCGGTATTACGCCGGATATCATCGTCGAATCGTCCGGTGACTATCCGGGTTTGAGCGCCAGCGCCACCGTGAACCGGGAGCACGACGCGCAGTTGATCGAGGCGCTCGAGCAGCTGGGCAATCAAAGAGTCATGCATTCGCAGGCAAACTGATACGGCGATTGCAATGAACGGCTGGCGCGTATTGGTGGTGGCCGCCGGTTTGCTGGGTTCACCGGCGCTGGCAGAATTCCCGGTCACGCTGCCGCGCATCGCCATCATCATAGACGATCTGGGATACGCGCTCGATCTCGGCGAACGCGCCCTGAAGCTGCCGGGCCCTGTTGCCTATGGGGTTCTGCCGGCAACGCCGCGGGGCAGGGCGCTGGCGAATCAAGCGCAGGCAATCGGCAAGGAAGTGCTGCTGCATCTGCCGCTGCAGTCGGTCGCGCCGCGCCAGGTGCAAGATCCAGGCGGTCTCAAGCTCGACATGACGCGCGGCCAGTTTGCAAGCACGTTTTCGGAAGCCTTGGAATCGGTACCTCATGTGGTTGGCGTCAACAGCCACCGCGGCAGCCTGCTCACGCGGCATCCGGGGCATATGGCGTGGTTGATGGAAGAGATCCTGCACCGCGGTGACCTGTTCTTTGTCGACAGCTATACGACGCACGAGAGCATCGCGCTCAGGCTTGCGCACGAAGCAGGCGTGCCCGCCGTCAAGCGCGATGTGTTCCTCGATGCGGACCGGGCGCCGGCCACGATCGAGCGGCAATTTGCGCGACTCAAGAAGCTGGCGCGGCAACGTGGATTTGCAGTAGGCATCGGTCATCCTTATCCCGAGACGCTGTCGTTGCTCGAGGACGAATTGCCGAAACTGGGTGACGAGGGATTCGAACTCATCAGTATCAGCCGTTACGTTGCATTGAAAAACGAAATCAATGCGGGAATTGCGGCCGAACGCTCTCCCGGAAATGCGCCGGAAGCAATCCAACCCCACGCAAGCGCGGAAGTGGAGTAACATGTTCCGCCCTTGTTTAAGTTGCAGCTGAAGCCGCTGCCACGGGATTGCCAAATGAGCTGGTATGGAGAACGCATACTGCCGCACATGATCAACTGGGCGTGCTCGCTGAAGCCGAATCAAAAGCAGCGGCAGAAGATCGTGCCTGAGGCCGAGGGCGAGGTCCTCGAAGTCGGGTTCGGTTCCGGCCTGAACGTACCTTTTTACGATGCCGCCAGGATCAGGAAAATCTGGGCACTCGAACCTTCGGAGGGCATGCGGCGCAAAGCACAGCCGATGATCGATCAGACAGATATGGATATCGAGTTCATCGACTTGCCGGGAGAGGAGATCCCGCTCGACGACAACTGCGTCGATACCGTCCTCGTCACTTATACGCTATGCACGATCGAGGATACGGTTTCGGCACTCGCAGGGATGCGCAGGGTCCTCAAACCGGGCGGCCGGCTGTTGTTTTGTGAGCACGGTCTGGCGCCCGACGAAGAGGTGCAAAAATGGCAGGCGCGGCTCAACCCGGCCTGGAGCACCACCATGGGCGGCTGCCAATTGAATCGCGATATTCCCGCGCTTCTGACCGAGGG
>JBFFKF010000065.1:0-12113 GCA_041555515.1 Woeseiaceae bacterium | reverse complement strand
TGGCCGAAAGCGGACCCTGGAATTTGGCAATTCAGTTTGAATCGAATGTCCGCTTTCGGGAAAAGCAGACATTGGGCCGGTAGATTCTCAAAGCAGCTGCAATGCGATCGCCATCTGGCAACCGAATCCCACGACGAAAGCCACGGTCCGCACCCAAGGCACGGCAAACGTATAAGAGAGTAAATGCACTAGCCGCGCCCAGAAATAGACCTGGCAGGCCAGGACGGTAGTGTCGTTGCTCACGCCCGCGGCATTCGCGATCAGGACGAGCGCCGCGAATACCACGAGATTTTCCACGGCATTCGCGTGCGCTCTTTTCATTTTCGCTGCCCATGGCGACAGCGGCTTCGGGTCATGGGGATAGCCGACTGCATCCACGAGGCCACGCACTACGATCATGTTGAGGATGTACGGCATCCACATTACGGCGGTCAGCGTGGTAACCCATGTCAGGCTAATCAATTCACTGCTCATGCGTCCCCCTCCTTATTGTTTTTCCAAATGTTTGCTTTTTCGGCGAAATCCGCGCTGAAAGCGGGAACCACGCAGAAGCGGTGGCCGGTCGGCGCCTCGAGGACTACCCAGCTTTTGATGGCGGTAATCCTTTTCGCGCCGAGCTCTTCGAGTCGTGCAACCTCGGCTTCCATGTCATCTGTTTCGATGTCGAGATGTACGCGACTCGGGTGATCGACTTTCTGTATTTCGATGTCAGGTTCGCCGGCGGGCATTTTCAATTTTACGTACGGACTTTTTGCTAAATCCGCTTTACCTTCCGCCGGCGCCCCAATCGCGTCGGCCCAGAATTCGGCGGCAGCGTCGAGGTCGGCGACCTCGCAGTCGATGATGAATCCAGCCAGTCTGCTCTTATGCATTTTCTTTTATCTTATTGTTATTATTAAGATTATTCTGCTTTCAGCCGTCGTGTCCCGTGTCCTCGAAATAGCGGTCATAGGCGCTGTGCATGGTATCCGGCGTGATCCCCATGATGGCCGCGAATTTCTGCAGTTGCTCCATTTCTTCCGCATCTTGTCGTCCGTCAGCCGCCACGACTTTCAGCATCATCACGGCAAAATCTTGCTTTTCCTCGACGCTCAGCATGCCGCTCAGGTCGCGCAACAGGCTGTCCATGTCCGGGTTTTCCGCGAGATCCGACATTGCCCGCGTCAGAAGCTCCAGCGATTCGGCGCTCGCAATGCCGAATTGCTGCTCGATCAGGGTCAGCATTCGCTGCGATTGATTACGGGTAATCGCGCCGTCGCCCTTGGCGACATTGAGCAGCAAAGCGGCCAGCAGGTATTTCGAATCGTAGGTCTCGGTCCGGCTCTGCGTCTCGATAATCAGTTCGTCGCCTTCGATGCGCGGCGGTTTCAGTTTTTCAATCATGCGGGTTCCGTACTTCGATTGAATATCCCAATGGCGTCAGAGCCTATCTCGCTGATACTCCTCGTGCCTGCGAACTCCATCGCAATTCTCAACTCATCGCGCAGAATCTGCAATGCGCGTTCTACGCCAGCCTGGCCAAACGACGCCAGTCCGTAAAGATACGGGCGTCCGATCATGATTGCGTCGGCGCCGAGCGCCAGCGCCTTGAGAATGTCCGTGCCGCGCCGGATGCCGCTGTCCATCATCAATAGCGTGCGGCCGTCAACGACTGGTGCCACTTCCGCAAGGCTGTCTATCGCTCCGCGACCGCTGTCGTCCGCGCGGCCACCGTGGTTTGAAACGATGATACCGTCGACCCCTGCCTCGACGGAGCGCTCCGCGTCTGCGGCGGTCGTGATTCCCTTCACGAATACCTGCATCTGCGTTTCCTGCCGCAGCTGTGCCAGGAAGTCCCAGGTGAGCGCCATGGCGCGATATCCTTCGTACGCCCCGGATGCCCCCGTGCCCTGAAACATCGGTTTGACGCCTGCGGCGATGCCGGAACCCTCGTGGCAAACACTGCAATCCCGGGTATCGCGCCGCATGGCCCGCAGCAGCGTATGCCGGGACGGCGATGCTGACACCGGCAAATCCACCGTGAGCACGACCACCGGACATCCGGCAGCTTCGGCGCGCCGCAACATTTTTCGCAGGCCTGGCCAGCCACTGGGCGTATAGAGCTGGAACCAGAGCGGCGCCCCTCGCGCCTCGGCCACCTGCTCGATCGGCGTCGAGGACACGGTCGACAGGATTTGCAGGTGATGCAGCTCGCGCGCTGCGCGAGCGACGGCCAGTTCCCCGTCATTGTGAAATGCCCGCTGCGAACCGCAAGGTGCGATGACGATCGGTGTCGGCCATTTCTCGCCAAGTATGCTGACGCTCGTATCGATATTCCTGACGTCGATGAGCCGTCGCGAACGCAGATAATAATTCTCGAACGCTTCCCGGTTTGCCCGCAGCGTTTTGTCGGCATTGGTACCCGTCGCCATGTAGCCGTAATGCGCCGGCGGCAACACTTCCCTGGCGGTCGCCTCGAGGTCGAAGACATCAATGGCCTCGTCCGGGCTGGAAATGCGCTCACCGGTGTCGGCGGAAGCCTGCGCGAAATCGAGGCCGGCGAGTGCATTACACAGCGGGCTGGCCGCGAGGAATTTCAAAAAACTCCTGCGGCTGTTTTCATTTTGCTGATTTGTCATCGCTTTCCCCTGTCAGCTGCTCGCGCGGTGTATCTTTTTGTTTGTCCTGAGTGCCGCCAATCAACTTGTTCCATACAGCCGATCGCCCGCGTCGCCGAGTCCCGGGACGATGTACTTCTTTGCATCCAGGCCATCATCGACGCTCGCCGCGAAAACCGTTACATCGGGATGTGCCTCCTCGACACACTGCAATCCCTCGGGGCAGGTCACGATGCAGACGACGGCAATTTTCTTCGCGCCGTATTCTTTCAGGATATCGATTGCCGTGACAGTGGATCCGCCGGTCGCGAGCATCGGGTCGATCAGGATGCACAGGCCGTGCTTCACCTGCTCCGGCATCCGCTTATAATAAGTAACCGCCTGCTTGGTATTTTCGTCCCGGTAAATACCGATAAAGCCGACCCGCGCAGACGGCACCAGCGACAGGATACCCTCGAGCATACCCACGCCCGCGCGCAGTATCGGCACGACCACGATGTCTTCGTCGATCATATGGCAAGTCGCCGTCTTTAAAGGAGTTTCAACCTCGACTTTCTTTACCGAAATATTCTTGAGCGCCTCGTAGCACACGAACATGGTTATCTCCGTCGCCAGTTCGCGAAACGCCTTGTGTCCGGTACCCTTCTCCCTGATCAGTGCCAGCTTGTGCTGAACGCAGGGGTGTCGGATTTCTTCATACATCTCAAACTACTCCCGGTTTCCTTGCATATCGAGCGTAAATTCAGGCGAGGCGGCCGATCAACCGCAACAACGGGCGTTCGGCGTTAATGCCAACGGTGCCAAACTCGCCGCAGATTTCGTAATAGCCGTCCCCGCTTCGCCGCAGACCCGAGATACGACCCGGCTGCAGTGAACTGATCGCCTCTGCGAGCTCGTTACTGCTGTCGTCTCCGGGGCCGGTGACTTTCGTACAGTAGCCAAATTCGATCACAGCCTGGCGAAAACATGCGCCTTCGGCCGGCCGCGGTTCTTCGTAGAACGCATGCTCCGGCAGCAAAAAAAGGTCAAGATCGATCAGCAGTGATTCTCCTTCTGCTTCCCAGCCGACAACGAATGACTGTTCCAGGTCAACTGCGGAAAATTCGCGTAATTCAGTCCAATTTGTAACGTTATCGCTCATTATCGAATTCGCAAAGCGATCTTTACGACACGATCTCCGTGCATATTTCCGTTTTGACCGAATTGGCGATGAAACACAACTCATGCGCGTGATTGTGCATCTTCTCAATCTTGGCGCGATCGGGGATATTGTCGCCCGAGTAACTCGCTTGCGGGCGAAGGATTACTCTGGTGATGGCTGACTTGCCTTCGCCGTTTTTCTCCATGTGTCCGACCGGAGCATCGGTATATTCGTCGACGACATGACCCGAGCCGGCTGCTATTGCGAGGAAGAACAGCATGTGGCAACTCGACACTGACGCGACAAATGCTTCTTCCGGGTCGACGTTTTCCGCAACCGACAACGGTACAGGCACGATATCGGGCGATGCCGACGCAGGCACTGTTACGCCGCCATCGAATCTCCATTCGTGAGCCCGGCTGTATTTGTCATCGGTGAAAATCTGTTGACCGCGTGCCCAATGAATTGTCGCGGTGTATTCGCTCATACCCGAAAGCTTACCTTGTTTCTTATTATGCGAGTCGCAAACCGTTGGTGACCGGTTTATCCGGAACTGCCAGAACGACGCTGCCGTCCCCCTGCACAAAGCCGGTCACCAGGCATTCTGACATGAACGGACCGATCTGTTTCGGAGGAAAATTGACGACACCAAGTACTTGTTTTCCAACGAGTTCTTTGCGCGAATACAGATCCGTAAGCTGGGCTGAGGCACGCCGCACGCCGATTTCATCGCCGTAGTCCACGGTCAGTTTCCATGCTGGCTTTCTTGCTTCCGGGAATTCCTCGACCTCGATGATCGTGCCGATCCGAAGCTCAACCTTTGCAAAGTCATTCCAGTCTATTTGCGGCATATTGCTGTCTCACACAGATATAGTTCACTGCCCGTACCGACAAAGCGTAAGACAGCCACGTCGTAAGCCGAGGCAGTTGATCAGGCAAACGAAGTCTTGACCCAAATACCGATGAAGTACGATACCGTTACAACCACGATGGCTATGCCCAGGTGCTCGGTAATCACGGTCAGTGCCCCGATTTGCTGTATACGGGCGAGGTATGCACTCAGCAGGGTAATAACGAGCAGTCCCCAGGACACACAGACGATTACGGCCGTTTGCAGCGGCAGCCACAACAGGGGCAAGGCGAAAGTCAGGGCTACAACGAGTTTCGTCAGGAAGGTCCAGATGGTAGCCGCCCAGATATGGTCGTCGGTCGAGTCCGGGTCCGCCTCCTGTGCCAGGTGAATCCCCATCGCATCGGACAGCGCGTCCGCAATAGCCACGACAAGGATACCGCCGAGCACGGCAATCAGCGATTGTGTTCCTGCATGCAAGCCGACAATCAGGCCGATGGTCGTGATTACGCCGCTCGTTGCACCGAAAAATATGCCGGTGCGTGCGCCCTTGTTCTTGATAATTCGTTTCATCGATTTTCACTCGCTGCTTTTTTGCGAAGCAGAATCACCGTATAGATTATGGCATTTATGGCAATGACGACGCCGGCGAGTATCAATTGAATACCGCGTGTCAACCCGGCCGGGTAAATAATCGGAAGAATGTATTGTTCCATAAAACTCACGTCGTAGCCCTCCTGGCCGGCACGTAGCCTGAAGTAGTTCTCCATTGTCGTCAATGGACAGATCCTGCCGGTCAGTTCGACGAAGGCACCCCAGAAGGCGGCAGGAATATGGAGCCACGCGAACCAGGAATAGCGCAATACGATCAGCCCCCCGCCGATGACCAGGATAATAAACGCGAAATGCGCGAGGAGTGCCAGGTCGGCTGCCAGCCGGTAAATCATCGTTCAAACAATACTCTTCACGTCTCGAGCGCGTACAGGTTAATGTCGTGATCGTCTCCGGGCATGCGCGCCTTACGCTCGTATTTGAAGCCCAGTTTATGCAACAAGCTGACCGATGGCTCATTGTCCGGATCCGCCATGGCGATAATTCGCCTGAGCCCGAGCTCCCCGAATCCGTGTTTCAGCACCGCTTGCGCGGATTCGATGGCGTAACCCAAGTGCCTGAATCGCTTGAGGAATGCGAATCCGAGGTCCGGATCGTCGAAGCCTTCCCGCTGCAGCAGTCCGCAGATACCCGCAGGCGTATCAGAATCTTTAGCGGTCACCAGAAACAAGCTGTAGCCGAATCGCTCGTACAGTCCGATCGGTCCTTCGGCCAGGTATCGTCGTGCGTCCTCCGGTGAATGGACGTCCTTGTCGCCGATGAAGCGCTTGAAGGATGGTTCGTTGACCAGTTCGACGATGAATTCACAATCGTCGTACGACAGGCGCGTGAGCAACAGCCGATTGGTCTCCAGAACGATCATGAAGCGTCGGCGAGTTTTTGCCAGAACAGCCGGTAAGATCCGACGATGTTCGCCGGCGAAGCAACGGGCGGCTCCTCGCAGCGATCCTTGATGTCTGCAATGAATTTGCCGAATGCCGCCGACTGCTGGAGCGGGTTTTCGCCGTCTTCTGTCTCGACTACCGCGATATGCACAAAAGTAACACCATCGGCGAGACAAAATGACACGTATCTCAAGCCATCCGGCTTGTTGGCATCGAGTTCTTCGAAAACAGCGCGAATGTAAGCCTTATTGTCTTCTGCCTGGTCCGCCTTGACTTTGTAACGAACGATTGTTGTATCCATCGAATCCTCCAGATTCCCGAATCAGACATCGGCAAATGCCGCGTGATACCTGATTGTCCCCTGATAGCCGTGCAGATAACCCGGCGATAACTCCAGCAACATGAAAGCGTCGTCGGGTACCTCATACTCGCTGTTGATAGCCCATTCTGATGCCGGCCTGAAACCAAAACGCGGGTAATACGCCGGATGCCCCAGCACCACGATCGCACCGATTCCCAGACCCCTGCATCGCTCGAGCCCCGCATCGACCAGTCGCGTGCCGATGCCGCGTCGCTGCCATGAGGGTGCGACCGCCATCGGTGCGAGTCCCATCAACTGCAGTCTATCGAATTCTCCGAGCGAAACCGGGCTGAACATTATGTGGCCGACGATTTCGTGATCCTCTGTTGCCACCAGCGATATACAGGGTTTTGCCGCTCCGCGCAGGGCGTCGACGAGCCTTGCTTCCGCGTCTGTCGCAAATGCCTCGGCATTGAGCTCGAACACAGCCGCCTTGTCTGCGTCCGTCTCCGGGCGGATCTGCACGCTCATCTCAGGAACTCGGCCAGTGCGGTCATATATTGGTCGAAATTCTGAATCGTATTGTGTCCCGCAGCGTCGATGACGGTAACTTTCGTCAATGATTGATCCAGGGCCGCTGCGAGATTAAGCGAGCTTTTCATCGGAATAAATTCGTCCTCTCCTGCGATCAGGAGCAGCGTCGGGATGGATATGGCGCTCGTATGGCTCAGCGAGTTGTACCTGTCCTTCAGCATCAGAGACACCGGGAATATCGGATAAGCGGACTGCGCCACTCTGACCATGCTGTCCCATGGCGTTATCAGCACCAGCTTTTGTGCCGTTCTCGTGGCCGCCAGGGCGATCGCCACGCCGCTGCCGAGGCTGCGCCCGATAACAGATATCTGGGCATGCGTCCGGCTGGCGTGATCGTATATGGCCCGGGCATCCGCAGTAAGGGCCGCCTCGGACGGCTTGCCGGTACTGGCACCGTAGCCGCGATAGTTGACGAGGTAGATCGCCTTGTCCGGAAACAGCCTCGAAAAATCCCAGATGTTCAGGGCTACTTCCTCGGCATTGCCACCGAAATAGATGATGGCATGCTCCTTGTCTGCGTTTATCCGCCATATCTGCACGGTCGCGCCATCGACTTCCAGGCGCAGATCTTCGGCGGCAACGTTTCGCGACTCCGGGGTTCGAAAATAAATCAGCGACCTCTGTGCGAGATACAGGTAGGCGCAGAAACCGATGTATATCAGGAGTATTGTCGACAGTATCGACATGCCGTTACGTTTCCGTGTCATGACAGTCGGTCATTGATGCCCGGTTGTATTGCTTGCCACTGGCCAGTGCTTGTACGGCTGATGTTGATAGTACTTCGGCGTCGAATCCAGCCTGATATGCAACCAGGCTACGCCGAGACCCGATGTACTGAGCCATATCGGCTTATCGGTCAGTGACTTGGTGACGGCACGCGCGACATTTTGCCAGAGCGCATGTACCTGGCCGTCGGCAGCCGTGCGTAGAAATGCCGCCAGGTGCGCATAGTCTGCCGCTGTGTCGATCGGCGACGGGGCAACGAGAATTGCATCGCCTCCGAGATTGCGAAATGTCACGACTGCGTCGCCCGAGAAATAAGAACGGAATGCGACAGCGTTCGGGCGTAGCGCGTCGAGCACCGGTGCATTGACCAGCACAAACTCGGCGTTACTTCCGAGGTTCGAATTGTCAAGCGGTGGATGTTCCCAGAAGTATGCCGCAAATTCAGAAACCCTGAGCTGCTCTGTGTACCAGGCTACAAAGTCGCGGTCCTCCTGCATCAACGCGAACAGCTGACCGAATGTCAGCGCCTGACCGCCCGCAAACAGCCTGATGTGCTCGGTGCCGCCGCCTCCCGACCTGCTTGCCGCCCAACCGTCTGAACCGGACATCTCTGCGGCGCGTCTAGCGCTGTTCCAGTCCCAGGTAATCGAGTGTCTTGTCTTCCAGGAGCTCCGTCGATTGAAGCTCGACCGTGCAGCGATTGCTACGGCAAACCGCACGACGTTCCATGTGGCCGGTCGGGCAATCGTAATACACGCGATACTGGCAACTTTGCTCGTAGTTGCTGTACTCGGCTCGCAGCGCACTGATCTCGTTCTTCGCCACTGACGTCAGGCACTGGATTGGATAACCATAATCGAACAAGGTACAGTCGTCATCCGTCGAACAGTACTGTGCGTCATCTACTTTTGCGCGCAGTGCTACTTCCACCTGCTCACAATCGGCAGCACCAGCGCCGACCTCAACCGCCGAGTCCGGGCGTACCTGCACCTCGCTAACCGCCGTGGCCGGCGCCGCTTGCGGCACCTGCCAGCGGGAATCGTCTTCCAGCCATGTCGCAATCAGCCAGAGCGCGACGGCCAGGGTGATGGAAATGATCGCGGTGGCGTAAGGGAGGCGGTTCATCGAGCTAATCCGGCCAGATCAGAACCTGTCGATAACGGTTATGCCGGCCACGTGGAGTTCGTCCGGGTTGCCGAGGGCACCTGCCGCGCGTTCCAGGTCGACTGTCTGGCTGACCAGCTTTCGCGGGTCGAGGCTGTTATCCGCAATCATTTGCAACATCCGCTTGTATTCAAGAGCCTGCATGCCGTGGCTGCCGACTATTTCGAGTTCGTTGGCGATAACGAGTTCAATCGGAAACGGCGGGCGATAGTCGTCCCCTGCCATCAAGCCGACCTGCACGTGGCGCCCGCGTTTGCGCAGGCCTGCAACCGAGTTGTGGCAGGTATCCTTGCTGCCCAAGGCATCGATCGACAGGTGCGCCCCGCCGCCTGTTAGCTCTCGAATCGCTTCGACGACCGATGATTCTGACGCGGCGTTGATCACTTCGACGGCACCCACGGATTCTGCCAGCCCAAGTGCGCCAGCGTCGATATCTATGGCAATCACCCTGGCATCGAATGCACTGGCGATCATCACTGCCGCGAGCCCGACGCCGCCGCAACCGTGCACCGCGACCCATTGACCCGGCGCGACATTGCCCTGCGCGACAATAGCCCGGAACGACGTTGCGAAGCGGCAGCCCAGGCTGGCGGCAGTGACAAAATCTATGTCGTCGGGCAATGCCACCAGGTTTATATCGGCGTATTTGATCGCAACGTATTCCGCATAGGAACCCCAGTGCGTGAATCCCGGCTGAAACTGATCATCACACACCTGGTGATTGCCCGAGGCGCACTGTTCACATTTCCCGCAGCCGCCGACGAACGGCAGCGTCACCCGGTCTCCTGCACGAAAGTTGCGGATCGCGGAGCCGGTGGCTTCGACAACTCCCGAGATCTCGTGCCCCGGCACGTGCGGCGGCGTGATGTCGGGGTCGTGGCCCATCCAGCCGTGCCAGTCGCTGCGGCAAACGCCGGTCGCGGCAACCCGCAGCACGACTCCGTCTTCGTCCGGCGTCGGATCATCAACGGAGCGAATTTCGACCGGGCCCTGGAATTCTTCGTAAATGGCCGCTTTCATGGCACTTCAGGCTGCCAGCTCCTTGTACATGACATAGGCATCGACAAAGCCGTGCCCGGCATGCCTGAAAGCGCCCGGCAAGGTCCCGACGATCGTAAATCCCATCTTCTGCCAGAGATGCACGCTGGCCTCGTTGGTTTTGACAACGAGATTATATTGCATGGCGCGATAGCCGAGGCGCAGTGCTTCGTCCTGTGAGTGCTGGCACATCTGCGTGGCGACGCCTTTGCCGCGCGCATGCTCGGCCACCATGTAGCCGGCATTCGCGACATGCGCGCCGAGCGTCGGCTGATTGGGTTTCAGATAATAGGTGCCGACGATATTGCCGCTCGCGTCTTCGGCCACGTAAGACGCCTGCGGAATTTCGATCCACATCTCCCGCGCGCCGTCGATCGTCATATCCATTGCATACGGATAGGTGTCACCCGCGCGGATTACCGGTTCCATCAGCTCCCAGACTGCCGGCCAATCAGTCTCATCCAATGGTCGGATGTTTACTTTCACAGTCACAAGCGCGGAGCGTCTACTCCGTCAACTCCTTGATATAGCGAAGCAGCTCGCCGTTGTAGCCGGACTTTTCGTAAAAATCGCGAGCGCGGGCATTGACGGCGAAGACATGCAAGCTAACCGTTTTCGCGCCTTTAGCCCTGGCCTCCGCTTCGGCAGCCGCCAGCAATGCCTGTCCGACACCCATGCCTTCCGCACCCTCGCCGACCGCAATTGCTTCGAGGTGCGCGCTCGGCTCATGGCTCAGCAATTCGGGTCGCAGACTGACGAGCGTGAAACCAATCACTCGCTGGACATTGTCTTCGGCGACGTGCACGAAACACTCCGGAGCCTGGCCATCGAGCCAGCGTTGGAATATCGCGGCATCGCTGCGCCAGAGATCGACGGGATTTCGCGATTTCGGCACATCGAATGATGCGAGACGCGGCATCAGGGCCAGAATGGCATCACCGTCTTCGCCGACAGCACTTCGAATATGAAAACTCATAGCTCGTTGGATTTTATTTATCAAGCCTGGAGCTTATGACGGCAACTGTAGCCCTGTCCGTCAGGCTTCAATCTTAACCCCAAAAGGCTCCGCAATAGCAGTATCCGAGTTCTCAACATCTCCGCCACGGCGCAATCTGCGCTCGCCGATAGCCGGAAAATACGCATATGAGCTGTTATTCACCAATGTCCTCGTTCCACAGCGCATCGTTATCGCGTATGAAGTTCTGCATCAACTGGTAACACTCTGTGTTATCGGCAATCTCCAGTTCGACGCCACGCGATCGCAGGTATTCCTCCGGGCCCTGGAAAGTCCGGTTTTCGCCGACTACGACCTTGGGAATTTTATAGAGCAATATCGCGCCGCTGCACATATCGCAAGGTGACAGGGTCGAATAAAGCACCGAGCGCTGGTAATCGGCAGCTTTGAGACGACCTGCGTTTTCGAGACAGTCCATTTCGGCATGCAGAATGGAACTGCCGCGCTGCACCCGGTGATTGTGACCGCGACCGGCGATCCTGCCGTCGATGACCAGTACCGATCCAATCGGTATGCCACCGGCTTCCTGACCCTTGCGTGCCTCTTCGATTGCAGCTTGGAGAAATGCGTCTGTCATGGTTATCGCCTCGCACGCAATAAAACAACCAGCCCGAACGCCGCGGCACCGAGAACGCAGGCGTAAACGGGCAGGACAATGAACATCCGCCCGGCAGTCGATGATCCGGTCGCAATCCCGTTCCAGTCATAAAGCCATGCAGCGTGAGCAAACAGGACTGCGCCACAGGCAATGACGAAGAAGGCGATTGCAGGAAGCGGATTCGTCCCCTGCTTTCGCGCTCTCCACAGCAGCACGTAACTTGCCGCAATCGGCACACAATTCCAGATCCAGAACGGGTTCTTTACCCCTTCGACCCAGGCAACGAAAGCGGCCATGAGAAGGAACAGCACCTGCCTGATTCGCCAGGAGATCATCGACTGTCTAAGAGCTCGTTGAACGGTTCACTGAGGTGCGGCCTGGTGTCGGTTAGCACTTCGGTAAAACCTTTCATGTCGAGGTGCTCATCAAGAGATGCGAGCCAGGCGCTCCACAGTTCGTCATCGACCACACCTTTGCGCCTTTGGTAATGCACGTTCTGGTACAGGTAGATCAGGCGCCGGACGGTAATTGCGAACTGGCTCCGAGCTGCCGGCTGCAAAGCATCCAACCCGCCACTCAGCCCGGCATCCCAT
>JBFFKF010000064.1:0-12483 GCA_041555515.1 Woeseiaceae bacterium | reverse complement strand
AGATCAATCCGCAGCTGTCACCAGGGCACGGCCCAGCAACGCGGGCGGATTGCGGCCGATGTGCCGCCACGCGAAGCGAGCAACCGGCAGGCGCAGGCTGAAACGCCTCGATGAATTGCCGCTTGCCATGCATTACTGGATACATATGCCGATCTTCCTGTCGGCGCCGTCACTCGTGGACTGTTCGGGCTAAGCCAAGCACGGCCCGCGCCGCTTGCTCGTCGGCGCCCAGTGCGAGCGCAGCCCGCAGTTTAGCAAACTCGCCGCTGATCGCCGCCCGGCGGCCGGGATCATCGAGCAGAGTGGCTACGGCTTCCGCGAGCGCCTCCGGGCTTGCGTCAGCTTGTATCAGTTCGGGGACGAGCGGCTCGCCCGCCAGCAGGTTCGGGATCGTGATGTACGGGACCTTGAGGAGCTTCAAGGACTTCATGATCGCGTGGGTCACGGCACCGATGCGATACGCGGCGACCATCGGGCGGCCGAGCAGCGCGGCCTGCAAGGTGGCCGTTCCCGAAGCCAGCAGCACCACGTCGGCGGCTGCCATGACCGTCTCGGCATCACCGTCGGTCAAGGTAAATCGCGACTCGATGCCCGCGGTTTGCAGCTGCGAGGCAAAAAGCCGGCGGATGCCGGCAGTGACCATCGGCGCCACGAATCGCATATCGGCATCCGCCGCGGCGAGGTGCGCACAGGCGCCCGCGAAAACCGGCCCCAGGTGAGTGACTTCGGTCACCCGGCTGCCGGGCAAGACCGCGACCAGGCGTCCGGCACCGATGCCGAGTGATGCGCGGGCCTGCGCACTGTCCGGGTTTGCCGGGATGCGGTCGGCCATCGGATGACCGACGAAGGTGGCGGCGACGCCGTGCTCGTCGTAGAACGATTTCTCGAACGGCAGCAGGCACAGCACCCTGTCCGCCGCCTTGGCGATTTTCTTGATGCGTCCCTGGCGCCACGCCCACACCGACGGGCTCACGTAGTGAACGGTGCGCACGCCCCGTTGACGCAGCTCGACTTCGAGCCCCAGGTTGAAATCCGGCGCATCGATACCGACGAACACATCCGGCGGATCCGCGCTCCAGCGTTCGATGAGCGTACGGCGAAGCTTCAAGAGGCGGGGTAGCTCCCGCAATGGTTCGATCAGGCCCATCATTGCGAGCGCTTCGCAGGATTCCCAGGCCTCACAGCCAGCGGCCTGCATCGCCGGGCCCGCAACGCCCTCGAACCTGGCCGCGGGCTCGATCGCCACGATTTCCCTCATCAAACCCGCGCCGAGCGCGTCGCCGGACGTCTCACCAGCGACAAGTCCGATCTTCATCTTAGAGCCCGTCTTCGCATCGCGCATGGCCGCGAAGCTGCCCCTGGGGTTTCGCCGCAGTGGCCCGGGCTACTCTGTTGCGCGCCTCGTCAAGGACTATGGCCATTCGCTTCGGCGCGCACCGCGTATCCGGGCCCGTGCGGCAGAAACGCGGCTCGTGTGGAATACGAACACGGGTTCTCATCTACCGCAGCAAACCGCGATCCGATGTATGTAAGGAATCGAGGAAGAGCTTTAATTCCGGCTGCTCGGGAACGAGCGCTTCGATCTCTGCCATCGCCTGCTCCAGTTTCAAGCCTTTACGGTACACGATGCGGTAGGCGTTCTTGATATTGCTGATCTGCTCCGGGGTGAAGCCACGCCGTTTTAGTCCTTCGGAGTTGATGCCCTTCGGCGACGCGGGCTGCCCCCCGACGAGCAGGTAAGCGGGAACGTCCCGGTTCGTCCCCGCGTACATTCCGATGAAACTGTGCGCACCGACATGACAGAACTGGTGCGCGCCGGAAAAGCCCGCAAATATTACCCAGTCGCCGACGTAAACGTGGCCGGCGAGCGTCGCATTATTGGCGAATATGGTGTGGCTGCCGATGCGGCAGTCGTGTGCGATGTGCACGTAAGCCATGATCCAGTTGTCATCGCCGATCGTCGTCAGGCCCGCGTCCTGCACGGTGCCGCGGCTGATCGTACAGTACTCACGGATGGTATTTCCGTTACCGATCTCGAGCCGCGTCGGCTCGCCCGCGTACTTCTTGTCCTGCGGGTCGTCGCCGATCGAGGAAAACTGGTAAATGTGATTGTTCTCGCCGATGCGTGTCGGGCCGTTCACGACCACGTGACTTTCGATAATCGTTCCGGCGCCGATCTCCACCTGTTCGCCGACGATCGAGTACGGACCGATTTCCACGTCGTCGGCCAGTACAGCCGAATCGGCAATAAGAGCAGTCGGATGGACCTTCATTCCTGGGCACCCGGGGCGCAGGTAATATCCGCTGAAACGGCAAGCTTGCCGTCGACGCTGGCGGTGCACTTGTAGAACCAGATGCCGCGCTTCACATTCGCCACGTCGACCTGGATGATCAACTGGTCCCCGGGCAGCACCGTGCGCCGGAAACGCGCTTTCTCGATGCTGGCAAGGACAAACAGCGGTTTTGGCTCGATATCACCCAGCGTCACATGGCCCAGCACGCCACCGGCCTGTGCCATCGCTTCAATGATGAGGACTCCCGGCATTATCGGCCGGCCGGGAAAATGACCCTGGAAGAACGGCTCGTTAATGGTGACGTTCTTCAGCGCAGTTATCGATTTGCCAGGATTAAGCGCCGTTATCTTGTCGATCAAAAGAAACGGATACCGATGCGGCAGCGTATCCATGATGCGCCTGGTATCGAAGTCAATCGTCATCGTCGCCTGCCGATTTCTCCAGCGCCTGTACCCGCTTTACCAATTCATCAATGTGGCGGAAACGTGCGACCATTTTTCTCCAGTCCCTGGCTTTCTCCGCGGGGAAGCTGGCAGTGTAGAAACCCGGTTCCCGGATGTCCTTCGAAATCATCGTCGCGCCGCCGACGACGACATCATCACATATGGTTATGTGTCCAACGACTCCCGCGCGCCCGGCAAACATGCATCGCTTGCCGATGATGGTGCTGCCGGAGATACCGGTGAACGCTGCCATGGCGGTGTGGTCGCCGACTTCCACGTTATGCGCTATCTGGATCAGGTTGTCGAGCCTGACGCCGTCGCCGATCACTGTATCGTCTATCGCGCCGCGATCGATAGTCGTATTGGATCCGATCTCCACGTCATTGCCGATGCGCACACCGCCGACCTGCGGTACCTTGACCCACCCCCCATCGCTCAGCGCATTGCCGAATCCATCGGACCCGATGACCGCACCAGGATGCACGATGCATCGCTGGCCCATGCGCACGTCCTGCACCAGCGTGGCATTCGCGTTTAGTTTTGAATCGTCGCCAATGCTGCAACGCGGGCCAACGATGACACCGGCACCAATGTAAACCCGGTTGCCGATCACGCAGTCATCGCCTATTACGGCATTCGCGGATATCTCCGCGGAGTCGGGCACGCTCGCCGATGGCGAGACCACGGCCGATGCATGTATGCCCGGTACCAGATCGGGATACGGACACAACAAATCTGCGATTCTCGCGTACGCCAGGTAGGGATCATCGGCGAGCAGCGCATTGACCGGACAATCTTTGGCATCGTCCGGATGTACGAGCACGGCCGCCGCGCTCGTCTGCCGAAGTTGCTCCCTGTATGCCTTGTTCGCAAAAAAGCTCAGGGATTGTGAATCGGCGTTCGCGAGCGTGGCAACGCGCGATACTTTGGCTGCGGGATCGCCGACAAGCTCAATGCCGAACTTGACCGCCAGTTCGCCAAGGCTAGTCGACAATGGAATCTCCCTTGAAATGGACCCCGAATTCGGAACAGGCCTTTGCCGTTTGACGCTTGGCTGCGGTCAGTTACCCGCTGCATTGCCCGTGGTCTGGAAATTGGCCTCCATCGCACGCAATACATTCTCGGTGATATTGACCGCGGAACTGGCATACAGCACACCGTCGCCAACAATGAGGTCGAAGCCCGCGCCCTGCGCATAATCCTGCACTTCTTTCAGCAAGGAACGCTGCAAGTTGCCAAGCTCCTCGTTGCGCCGCAGGTTCAGATCCTCCTGAAACTCGGACTGGAGTCTCGTAACTTCTCTTTGCAAGTCACGCAATTCCTTTTCGGCGTTGCGCCGTTCTGTTTCCCCCATGACGGCGATATCTCGCTGAACTTTCTCGCTGAGATCCTTGAATTCCGTTTGCTTTGCCAGGATTTCCCGCTGTCGTGGCTGAAATTCCTCCTCCAATGCCGCCATTGCTACGCGTGCCTGCGGCGCCTGCTCCAGAAGAACAGGTATGTTTACGACGCCAATTTTTATTTCCTGCGCCATCGCAGGCAGCACTATCGAAAACATCAGCGCAATTACCGCAAACGCTTTCCCCACATGTAGCCTTACAACATTCATAAAAATCCAATCCTTAAAACGCTTGACCAATGGAGAACTGAAACCTCTCGATCTGATCTCCGTAATATTTGTCGTTACCGACCACTTCATTAAGCGGTAAGGCATAACTGAACCGGAACAATCCAAGTGGCGCGAGCCATTGAACGGCGATACCAACGGACGATCGCAATTCATCGATTTCCGGCTTGTACGTGACCGGGGCTCCCAGTTTATCGGTAAATGCGACTTCGCCAGTGTTAAAGACATTGCCGATATCGTAGAAAACGCTGGCGCGCGCCTGACTCTGGAACTTCTCCGGAAGCGGGATTATAAGCTCAAGTTGACTCGCAACCAAAACATTACCGCCGTATGGATTGCCGAAAGAGTCTCTCGGGCCCATCCACGACTCTTTATAGCCGCGGACCGATTCAGGCCCCCCACCGAAGAACTGTCTGTAGGGCGGCACCGACGTCGTATCGCCGAGCCCGGCGGCATATCCGAGTTCCGCATTCGCTCGAAAAGTCCAGCGGCCGAATAACGGGATGTATTTTGTATAATTGTAGCGCGCCGTCCAGTACTCAACATCGCTGCCCGGAATCGCATAGCTCAGATATAGCTGCTGCCTCGATCCGCGATCGGCAAATATCGCCCGATTGCGGCTGTCGTAGATCCAGCCCGCTATCAATTCATAAGCTTCGAACTGGGTACCGAAGAAAGCGGCGCCACCCTCGATATCGCTGACAAACGGATTGCCATTATTCAAGACCCAGTCCTGGGATTGTTGTGTGCTCCGCGTCGACGAGAGCAACTCGGAATTGTTGTAGGCGAGCCCCAGGCTCAGGTTCTGATATTCGGTGATCGGGAAACCGTATTCTAAAGACGCGCCGTAGCTGGTGGTCGAGAAATCCGATGCACCGGACACGAACTGGGTAATGTCGCGGAAATTGACGCCCATGGTCCTGCTCACGCCATTCCTGGTCGTGTATGGATCGGTGTGTGACAAGGAGTAGAACGTGGAGAAGCGTCCCGAAGTTGCCTGCAGTGCTACGCGGTTTCCGGTACCCAGAAAATTGGTGTGCACGATGCTGCCGTTCAACATCAGTTTCTGCGACTCGGAGTAGCCGACGCCGCCGCTGAACTGACCCGGCATTCGATATTCGATGTCGAAATTCACGTCGACGAGATCCGGGCTACCCTCGACCGGTTCGTTATCAACTACCACATTTTCGATATAAGGCAGCCGCTGCAGGCGAATCTTCGAACGGTCGACGAGACGATTCGAGAGATAAGCTCCCTCCGCCTGACGCATTTCCCGACGCAACACTTCGTCATCGACCTGGTCGATACCCCTGAAATTGATGCGACGCACATACACGCGGCTCGACGGGTTGACGAAAAACGTTATTGAAGCTTGCTTGGTTACGTGATCCAGTTCGGGCACCGGTTCAATTTCTGCATTCGCATAGCCTTCCTCACCGAGCCTGAAAGTCATGAATTCACTGGAGGTCGTCAGCATCTGCAAATTAAAAATGGAACCCGGTTGCACCATCACCATTGCCCGAAGCTGCGCTTCCGGCACTACCATTTCACCGACCAGCTTTATTTCCGAAATCGTATACAGTTCCCCCTCATGAATATTGATCGTAACGTAGATGTCCTTACGATTCGGCGATATCGCGACTTGGGTCGATTCGACACGGAAATCCGCATAACCCCGGTCCATATAAAATGAGCGCAAGGTCTCCAGATCGCCACTCAGTGATTCTTTTGCGTACCGGTCATCCTGGCGAAACCAGGAAAGCCAGTTGGCGGTATCCAGCTCGAAATCCTGGCGGATCTCGTCTTCGTCAAAACTATGGTTGCCGATGATGTTGACCTGGCGGATCTTGGCGCGGTCACCTTCTTTTACATTGATTGCAATAGCGACGGTGTTGTTGGGCCGATCGACAACCGTAGAATCAACGACAACACCGTACTTGCCGCGATCATAATATTGTTCTTTAAGGAACTGCTGCACGTTATCGAGTACGGACCGGTCAAAGGTGCGGCCTCTCGCGAGGCCCACACCGCGAAGTGATTCCATCAGGTCTTCCGTCTTGATGTCCTTGTTTCCATCAATAGTGAAACTCTCGATAGACGGGCGTTCTCGAACCGCAATAACCAGGGTGTCGCCATCGCGGCGCATTTCGATATCGTCAAACAGCGCCTGGTCATAGAGCGCCCGAATCGCCTCCTGAATCCTGATCTGATCGACCGTGTCACCGATGTTGATAGGTAGATAGTTGAATACGGTGCCTTCGGATATACGTTGCAATCCCTCGACACGCATGTCCCGAACGACAAATGAGCCCTGCGCGAAGACGGTGACGGAAGCCGCCAGGCAGGCAAGAACCAGTGGCAGCATTCTCAGCGTGTTTGTGATGCGCGCCGCCACTATCCGATGATCCGTGCGATGTCGTTGTAGAACGCGAAACTCATGAGCAGCAGCAACGCCAGGATGCCGACCTTCTGCCCGATAATTTGTGCTTTTTCGGAGAGCGGACTGCCTTTTATGCCCTCGATCGACTGGTACACGATCTGTCCGCCGTCGAGGATCGGAATCGGCAACAGATTCAGGACGCCCAGGCTGATACTGACCAGAGCAAGGAAATTCAGGAATGCGTTAAGGCCGGCGGCCGCGGAGGTGCCGGCGTACTGCGCGATATTGATCGGCCCGCTGATGTTCTTGATGGAAACGTCTCCGGTCACCATCCGCGCCAGCATACGAATCGTGAAACCCGTAGATGTCCAGGTTCTGGCAATGGACTGCGCAAACGCCGCAAGCGGACCGTATTTACGGACGTACCAGTAATCGGCCGATGCCTGGCTTATGCCGACGCCGAGGAGACCTGTCACCTCACCATCCTGTTCCCGGGAACCGATCGTCACTTCGCGCTTGAGTTCTACGCCGTCGCGTTTCAGTTCGACCGTGACCGTTTGCCCGGGCCTTTCCCTGACAATCTGCTGCAGGTCGGAAAAAGTAACGATGCTTTCGCCGTCTATCGCGGTAATGCGATCTCCGGTCTCTATACCGCCCGCATAGGCGGCACCGTCCTCTGTAACCTCGCCGACAACCGCCGGCGGCTGCCACGGCTGGAAACCGAGACCTTCGAACAAGGTCCCCGGCTCGGTCAGGCGCGACGCATCATCGCCGACATCTATCGTCGTTTCACGAACCCAGCCGTCCTCGCTTTCCAGCTGCAGCCGGACCCGGCCATCCCCGAGCATGTCATCGAGCATCGAAACCAGTGCGGTTTCCCAGTCGGTGGCGGAGCGTTCCCCGACCCTCAATATGCGGTCACCGAATTCGAGTCCTGCCACAGCGGCATAGGTGCCTGGGGTGACCTCGCCGACCGCCGGTTTCATCGTCGGGACCCCATTAATAAAGAGCACCCAGTAAGCCAGAAACGCGAACAGGAAGTTGAAGAAGGGGCCGGCCAGCAATACCGCGATACGTCTCGAGACGGGTTTATGGTTGAATGCGCGTCCCCGGTCTTGCTCTTCGATCGGGCCTTCCCGCTCATCGAGAAATTTCACGTAGCCGCCCAGCGGAATTGCGGAAATACAGTATTCCGTGCGATCGGGGCCGGCGACCTTCATCCACAGCGGCTTGCCGAAGCCGATCGAAAACCGCAAAACCTTCATGCCGCAGGCGCGGCCGACGATGAAGTGGCCGAATTCGTGCACAGCGACGAGCACGCTGATCGCAACGATAAAGGCGAGCAGGTTGATCAGTGCACCCGACATAAAAAAGACCCTTTCCTTTTAAAAGTCATATACTTCCCAGACGATCGACGAAACCGGTCGTGATCCCGCCTGGTGATACTGACTGAGTGATGCGCACACAGTTCCCGCAGAATCTGGCGTAGACATCATGAATGAGGAATGAATTGCGCTGCGCATCACTGCATTCCAATCCAGCTCATTGCCAGAGCAAACAACGGCGCAGCGGCAGTCACGCTATCGATGCGGTCCAGGACGCCGCCGTGCCCGGGAAACAAGGTGCCGCTGTCTTTGACGCCCGCATTTCGCTTGAACATGCTGACCGTGAGGTCGCCGACTATTGAGATCATGGCGATTGCCAGGCAAAACGGCAGCAGAACGGCAATGTCGATCTCCAGCAGCACGCTGCCGATTGCGGCCAGAACCATGACGGCACACAGGCCGCCGAGCACGCCTTCCCAGGTCTTGCCGGGACTGATCCGTGGCGCAAGTTTGACCCTGCCAAAGCCCTTGCCGACGAAATAGGCGCCGATGTCTGCGACCCAGACGATGAGCAGCGCAAACAGCAGCAATTCGGGTCTGCGCAGATAGAGCAGGTCGAGTGCGAGCCACGCGGGCACAATGACCAGCGCACCGCAAATCCAGGAAACCGTTTTCGCGATCGGCGTCGGGAAAAAAAACATCCAGGCGAGCGCGGCCAGCCACCAGCCGAGTGAGATCTTCAGGACGGTATCGACCAACACGGCTTCGTGTAAGTCAAAAAAGATGAGGGCAAGCAGGATTGCGATAAACAGGACGTAAAGCCCCCTGCGCATGTTCTGCTGCTTGAAAATGAACCCCGACCATTCCCAGGCCGCGCCAAGCATCAGCAGGGTGATGATGGTCCTGGCGATAGCTGGCGGAAGCACAAACAGCACGACTGACAGCAGGGCCAATGCGACGATCGCTGTGAAGACGCGCTGCCTCAACATATCACGCGGCTCCGACCTGCTCCCCGGTGTGTCCGTATCGGCGCTGACGGCTTGCATAAAACGCCAGCGCCTCGTCGAACTGCCGCTCACCGAATTCCGGCCACAGGCAATCACAAAACCAGAGTTCCGCATATGCGAGGTTCCATAGTAGGAAATTACTTACCCGCTGCTCGCCACCGGTGCGTATCAAGAGATCAGGATCGGGCACGCCTGCAAGCGCAAGTTCCCCCGCAATGCTTTCATCATTGATGTCTGCAACGGACAATTCCTGACGCAGCACTTTGCTCGCAAGCTTCCTGGCCGCCGTCACGATGTCCCAGCGTCCGCCGTAAGCAACTGCGACGATAAGTTCCAGTCCGGTGTTATTCCGCGTTTTCTTCTCCGCCGCCGCAATCTTCTTCGTGAGACCGTCCTGCAACTCCTCGCGCGAGCCGATAAATCTCAGCCGTACATTATTACGATGCAACTCATCGACTTCCCGTTGCAGAGCTTCCAGGAAAAGGCTCATCAGACGGCTGACTTCCTCTGGCGGCCGCTGCCAGTTTTCGCTGCTGAACGCAAATAGCGTCAGGTAGGAAACGCCACGTTTCGCCGCAGTCTCGACGGTTTCACGCACCGCTTCGACGCCGGATCGATGGCCGGCATGGCGTGGCAATGATCTTGCTTTTGCCCAGCGGCCGTTGCCATCCATGATGACCGCAACGTGCATTGGAATTATGGAGCTTCCGGTGCTGTCTTTGCTTGTCGCAGATTCCGTCATCGTAAGCTCAGCAATCAGACTTCCATCAGCTCGTTTTCTTTTTGCTCCAGAATTTTGTCGATGGAAGCCACGTGTTTGTCGGTAATATTCTGTATTTCGTCATGAGCACGATGTTCGTCGTCCTCGCTGATCATTTTTTCCTTCAGCAATTCCTTGATGTCGTGGAGCGCATCGCGTCGAATGTTGCGCACGGCTATCCTGCCGCCTTCCGCCTCATTCCGCACGAGCTTGATCATGTCTTTGCGGCGCTCTTCGGTAAGCGGTGGCAGCGGCACGCGAATCACAGTGCCGGCCGTCGCCGGATTCAGTCCGAGGTCGGAAGTCAGAATTGCCTTTTCGATCGGCGGCACCATGCTTTTTTCCCAAGGTGTCACTGACAGCGTACGGGGATCCTCGACATTTACATTTGCGCACTGGTTTAGCGGTACTTCGCTACCGTAGTACTCCACTGTAATGTGATCGAGGAGGCTCGTATGAGCTCGTCCGGTGCGGATTTTGGTCAACGCCACTTCCAATGCTTTGACGCTCTTGTCCATCCGCTCGCTCGCATCTTTTTTAATGTCGTCAATCACTTTAATGCCCTCTCCCAAAGCGCCGCGAATTCAGCTCATGCCGTTACCAGTGTGCCTACATTCTCGTCCGTCATTGCCTTCACAAGCGCATCGTCCTCCGCCATGCTGAAAACGCGCAACGGCAAATTGTTATCGCGACACATTACAATCGCGGTCGCATCCATCACGCCGAGCTTGTCGACCAGGACCTTGTCAAAAGAAACCGTGTCAAAAAGCGATGCATCAGTATTGACCTGCGGATCGGAATCGTAAACGCCGCTGACTTTCGTCGCCTTTAACAATACGTCGGCGCCGATCTCGATCGCTCGCAGGCTGGCAGCACTATCGGTGGTAAAGAACGGGTTTCCGGTGCCCGCAGCGAGAATAACCACGCGCCCCTTTTCCAGATGGCGCACTGCGCGCCTGCGAATATAGTCCTCGCAGACCTCGTGAATCTGGATTGCGGACATGACGCGTGCATGAATATCGAGAGACTCGAGCGCATCCTGGATAGCCAGTGCATTCATGACCGTCGCCAGCATACCCATGTAATCGCCTGTGACGCGGTCCATGCCGGCCCTTGCCAGGCCCTCTCCGCGGAAGATATTGCCGCCACCGATGACGATGGCAACCTCGATCCCGAGTTTGCGAACCGCCGCCACTTCCCCGGCAATCCGCTGGATAACCTTCGCTTCGATGCCGTATTCCAGATCGCCCATCAGCGCCTCGCCGCTCAGTTTCAGGAGGACGCGGCGGTAGAGAGGCGGTGGATTACTCATATTGCTTCCCTTTCCTTATAAATCAATCTGTTAGGTCCAGTAGCAGCTGCACGGCGTTGGCGGGAATTTTAGCCTAATTCCCGAGGCTCAAGCCTGACTAATCTGACTGAGTACCTCCTCTCTGAAATTCTCTTCTTTCTTCTCGATGCCCTCGCCGACCTCGTAGCGCACGATTGCATTAACCGTCGCCTCAGCGCCCTTCAATAATTTGCCGACCGATATGTCGGGATCCTTGACGAAGGGTTGCCCGAGCAGCGTGATCTCCTTGAGAAATTTCGCGACGCGGCCACTGACCATCTTTTCGATAATCTCGGGTGGTTTGCCGGATTCCGCCGCCTGTTCGCTGAATATTCTGCGTTCGCGTTCCAGTGTCTCCGCCGGTACGCTCTCCTCGTCGATACAAAGCGGATTGGTCGCCGCGACATGCATGGCGATATCTCGTGCCAGTTCGGCGCTGCCGCCGGACATGGATACCAGTGCGCCAATTCTTGCGCCGTGCGTGTAATGACCGAGATGATCGTCAGCTTCGATTCTTTCGAAGCGACGCAGCGAAATATTTTCACCGACTTTTGTCACCAGATCGGTACGCGCTGCCTCGATCGTGCGCCCGTCTTCCAGTTTTGTGGATGACAGCGATTCGACATCTTCCGCGCCGCTCGCCAGCGCGGCATTCGATACCGCCCTCGCAAATTCCACAAAGTTTTCGTCCTTCGCAACGAAGTCTGTCTCGGAGTTGATCTCGACGATCGCAGCCTTATTGCCATCGACCGCGACTGCGATACGGCCGTCGGCCGCTACCCTGCTCGCCTTTTTATCGGCCTTGGCTTGTCCGGACTTTCGTAGTAACTCGACCGCGTCTTCCATATTACCGTCGGACTCGACCAGGGCCTTCTTGCACTCCATCATTCCGGCACCAGTCCGGTCGCGGAGTTCTTTAACCATCGATGCACTTATTGACATCCTTGATACCTCTCAATTGTTCGTTTTCTCGGGCGAAGCGCGCCCGATAATATTCGCGACGACTAGTCCGACTTATCGTCTTCAGCGGAAGCTTTGGCTGCAGATTTCTTGGCCGTCTTCTTGCTTGCCGACTTCTTGGCGGCCGCCTTCTTGGTCGCAGTTTTCTTGGCTGCGGGTTTTTTGGCCGCGGGCTTTTTAGCCGCTGCTTTTTTTGTTTTCTTCTTCGTGGCAGTTTCGGCCTCTGCCGTTTCTTTCGACTCCGCTTCCTTCTTCGATGCAGATTCGTCCTCTTCCGCGGTCGTCATTGCCTCTTTCTTTGCAGCGGGTTTTTCTTCCGGCGTCTCCGTCACCTCCGTTGGCATCTCCGCTTCTTTT
>JBFFKF010000063.1:0-12716 GCA_041555515.1 Woeseiaceae bacterium | reverse complement strand
TCTCCCAGGCCTGCCCGCCGTTAATCGTTTTCCAGACGCCACCGCCGGTCGCCCCGAAATAATAAGTGTTCCTGTCAGCGGGGATTCCGGCGACCGCGGCCGATCGTCCGCCGCGGTAGGGACCGACTTCGCGCCATTCCATTGCTTTGAGCACATCCGGAAACTCGCTGCGGTCTATATCTGCAAACGCGATCGTGCTGGCGCCCAGAAATACCAGGACAAGAAGCCTGGGCAGACGTGTTGTGTTCATTGTGGAATGTCCTTTCTTAATTGTGGCAGAGCCGATGCCGGGCTGCGCGTTCTTCCCCTTCAGAAGACGCAACCTTACTACTAAACCCACGCCCGTTGCCAAGGGGCCGCCGCACCGGCCTTAAAACCAGCAATTCAGGCGGCAAGGCAAAAAAAAGCCTGCGGTAACGCAGGCTTTGCGAGCGTTGGGAGAAAACTTGTTCCTCAGAACCCCCAGCCGAACTCGATGCGTGCACCGCTGATGGTCGAATCCGATACATTGCCAATACCGTCGAGTTCCCAAACGTTGTAACTGGCCTTCAGGAATGTGTCGCCACGAAAGCGGTAGCGGAATCCCAGGCCGGCGCCATACGTGAATGTCGTCTCCGAGAAGGTGCTGTAGAAGTTGCTGCAAATGTAACCCCACCAGGGATGCCACCAGCAGCCGGTGATTGGCGGCCCGTCCAGTACATTCGAATCAAAATAACTCCAGCCAATGCCTGCCTCGACGAATGGCATAAAAGGCCCGTCAAGAAAACTATAGGTTCCCTTGATTCTTCCATTGAACTGAGAAAATTCATGGTTGATGGTCGTCGTGTCGGCAGGAACGACCGTATCGTCGACAAGCACCGCGCGATAGTCCGGTGACATCCAATCCAGGTCCACGCCGAGCGTAAGATGGTTGCTAAAGTTGTAGCCGATATTGATCCCGATCCCGAAGTCGTCATCGACCCTGAGAGAGGATCCCCCCTCGCTGCTCATGCTCTTGGACTCCTGGTAAAGCACTGCGAAAGACCATTCCCAGGAATTGGCCCGGTTTACCTGTGCTTGGGCGATACCGGAGACAGCGAAGAAGATTAATAGGGTAGATAGTTTGCGCATCACGATTCCTTGACGTCTAATTGCGAATTTTGCGGCCGCACATCTTACCTGCCGCTTAAGGCAACGCCATCAAAATTTACAATTTGATCCAGTCACGTAAACTGCGTGGTCCAAAATGCAAACCAAACTTCCAGTTATAAAGGAGCGAGCGCATGCCAGCTGTCAGACCCATCCTCTCCATCTCGTCTCTCCTGCTGCTCCTGGTCACGGGCTGCGGCCAGGAACAGGCGCCGGTTGCCGAATCAGCGCCAGATGAGCCGGCGGCCGGTGCACGGGAGCTGCTGCCTCACCAGGCGCTGGCGCGCGAACTGCTCGAGGAACTGGTCGAGATCAATACGACTGACAGCGTCGGTGACAATACGGCCGCTGCGCAAGCGATGGCCGACCGGCTGCTGGCTGCCGGCTTCCCTCCCGAAGACGTGCAGGTGCTAAGTCCGGCAGAACGTAAAGGGAATCTCGTGGCGCGCTATCGCGGCAGGGAGTCAGGCCGCAAACCGCTGCTGTTGCTGGCGCATATCGATGTCGTCGAAGCCGACCCGGCCGACTGGACGCTGCCGCCATTTACCTTCATCGAACAGGACGGTTATTACTACGGACGCGGCACTACAGATGATAAGGACGAAGCCGCGATTCACATAGCAAATCTGATCAGGATGAAGGAAGAAGGATTCCAGCCCGATCGCGACATCATCGTCGCGCTGACCGCCGACGAAGAAGGCGGCCTCCACAATGGCGTTCAATGGTTATTGGAAAATCACCGTGACCTGATCGATGCGGAATACGCATTGAATGAAGGCGGCCAGGGTTCAATGATAAATGGCCAGCGTATATCGAATGATGTTCAGGCGAGCGAAAAGGTGTACCAGACTTTCTCGCTCGAGGTCACGAATGCAGGTGGTCACAGTTCGCTGCCAGTCAAAGACAACGCCATATATCACCTGGCCGATGCGCTGATTCGCATTCGTAATCACGATTTTCCAGTAAGCCTGAATGAAGTGACGCAGGTCTTTTTCGAGCGAACGGCCCAGATTGCGGATGGAGAAATGGCCAAAGCCATGCGCGGCGTGATACAGAGCCCTCCGGATGCCGCGGCGATCGCATACCTCGCGGACCATCCTTTTTACAATTCACGCTTGCGTACGACTTGCGTTGCAACCCAGCTCGATGCGGGTCATGCGGAAAACGCATTGCCGCAACGTGCACTTGCAACTGTCAATTGCCGGGTCTTGCCGGGTGAAACCATGGACTCGGTGCAGAATGCGCTGCAAACAGTTATTGGCAATGACCATGTTTCAATTACGCGAGTTAACGAGGCGACGCCGTCACCGCCGTCACCGTTGACACCGGAGATACTCGGTGCAATCGAATCAATAACCGAAGCGATGTGGCCGGGTGTTCCTGTAATACCGACGATGAGTGCCGGTGCGACCGATGGACTGTATTTGCGCAATGCCGGTATTCCTGTCTACGGCGTATCCGGATTGTTCCGAGACGTCGAAGACAATCGATCGCACGGCCAGAACGAGCGCATCCTGATCGAATCCTTTTTTGATGGACAGGAGTTTCTTTATCAACTGACGAAGACGTTATCGCGCTACGATGTGAAATAACGGTTAAAGAAATGGCAAAAGTATTAATTACTGGCAGTAACAGGGGTATCGGGCTGGAACTATGTCGCCAATATCATGCCCGTGGCGACGACGTTATCGCCGTGTGTCGCAACACCAGCCCTGAGCTCGAAGAGCTGGGCGTTCGCGTCATCAACGATATTGATGTTGGCAGCGGTGAAGATGTCGCAAAACTGGCCGAGCAACTTGCAGGGATTGAAATCGATATTCTCGTAAATAACGCCGGCATCCTGCGCCCGGACACGATTGACAGCATTGACTTCGAAACGATGCTGGAGCAGTACCGGATCAACACGCTCGGCCCGCTGCGCGTAACGCGAGCATTGAGAGAAAACCTCAAGGAAGGATCGAAGGTCGGCATCGTCACCAGTCGTGTCGGCTCGATCGAAGACAATTCTTCCGGTAACAACTATGGCTATCGTGCTTCGAAGGCCGCCGCCAACATGGTCGGTATGAACCTGCGTCACGATCTCGCGCCTTTCGGTGTTGCCGTTGCCTTGCTGCATCCCGGCCTGGTGGCGACGGACATGACCGGTGGCCGCGGCGTTCCGGCACAGGATTCGGCCCGCGGCCTCATCGAACGTATGGACGAACTGAAGCTCGAAAACACCGGCGGCTTCTGGCACGCCGAAGGCTATCCCCTGCCCTGGTAAATCGGCTGTTCCGATCCCGAGTCAGCGGGTTTCGAAAATGCAGTCTTGCAACTCGTCCTCGGGCACCTCGTCGAGCCACTCTACTTTTCTGAAGTTTCTTCTGATGCCGCGGGCGAGCTTTCCGATCTGCGCACCGTCCATGATTCGATGATCGAAGGTACCCGTTAACGGCAACATCGTCCGCACGACGATCTCGCCCTTGCGCACCACCGGTTTTTCCTCGATCTTGCCGAGCACGACGACCGCCGGCACTTTCGCGGCCGGCATCAGGCCGGTCATTCCGGTCTTCAGGCCGTGGCTGCCAATATCGGAGATGACAAAGGAACCGAAGCTGTGGGCCGACAGTCCGAGCGCCTTGATTTCGATACCCATATCGATCGTTATCCATTTGAGTATCAGGAACACCGGCCGCCTGATGGGCCACGGTATGCGATTCAGCAGGTATTTGTTCTGTGCCGCTTTCGATTCGACACCGCTGCGGGCGACCTTTGCTTTCTCGCGGATCTCCTCTGCTATCGCAGAAAGCGTTTTCGCATGCGCATCCTGGATGATGACCGAAGTTACCCCCGCTTCACCGTTCATTGCGACGGGCACCATGGCGTCGAGCCGCTTGCGGCCGATTACTTTGCCACGCCTGATGAAACAGTTCATTTCCGGCACGTCGAACGCGACGGCACGCGATACTACCGCCGTGACGACATGTGTCATCGTGAGCTTCGTACCCGCCTGTCGTCTCTCATCGATGTAGCGCTTGGCATCGGTAACATCGATCTCGAGCGAGCCGTACACGCGCGAATCTGTCGGCGTGGTGTAGATAGCGGCGGCGGTCACGCGCCACGGGGTGTTAAACTGATCCATTCGCAAAAGATTAAATGAATGCCATAGCGGGGGATGCCGGAATGAACGATAAAGATACTTTATTACTGAATCGCAGGCGAATCCTGTATGCCGCATTGCTGGGCGGCGGCGGTGCAGCCCTCTCCGCCTGTGCCCCGCGAGAGGATGCTGCAGAATCCGAAATCTGGGAAGGATTCGACGAGCGAATCACCGAGCGCACGCTCGCTGAGGCGGAAAAACTGTTTGGCCTCGAGTTTACGAAAGAAGAGCGCCGCCTGATTCTCGGCGGTCCTGTCGAGACGGCGGAGGAAGGAGAGGAAGGATACTTCGCAGAACAGATAAAGAATCTCAAATCAATGCGCAGCCTGGAGATGCCGAATTCCCTGGCGCCGGCCCTGACTTTCGATCCGCGAATTCCCGGCGTCAGCTATCCCGAGCAGCCGAATTCCGTCGCCCTTTATCCCGAGGAAATCGCGGCGATCCCCGACAATCCGGAAGACATCGCCTTTGCCTCGGTCAAGCAGCAAGCGCGGTGGATGACGACCGGACAGATAACGAGCCGCGAACTCACCGACATTTACCTCGAGCGTATCGCACGCTACGGTGATCTGTTGCAGTGCTTTGTCACGGTTACCGCGGACATTGCCCGTGAACAAGCCGACAAAGCCGATCGCGAACGCGCAACGGGACAGGTCCGGGGCCCGCTGCACGGCATCCCTTATGGCGTCAAGGACCTGCTGGACACCAGGGGCGTCCTGACCACCTGGGGCGCGGCACCATACCAGGACCGCGTCGCCGACAGCGACGGCACGGTCGTGCGGCTATTGCAGGATGCCGGTGCCGTCATGCTCGGCAAGACGACACTCGGGGCGCTTGCCTGGGGCGATGTCTGGTTCGGCGGAGAAACGCGTAATCCCTGGAATCCCAAGGAGGGTTCGTCGGGCTCTTCGGCCGGTTCCGGTTCCGCCACGGCCGCCGGGCTTTGCTCGTTCGCTATCGGCACCGAGACACTTGGCTCCATTGTTTCGCCTTCGGATCGCAATGGCCTGACGGGACTGCGGCCTACGTTCGGCCGCGTATCCCGCGTGGGCGCAATGGCGCTGTGCTGGTCACTGGACAAGATCGGACCGATGTGCCGTTACGCGGAAGACAACGCCATGGTGCTGGGTGTGCTGAATGGATTCGATGTCGGCGACCCCTCGTCGATCGACATGGGTTTCAGCTACGACGGCCGGCGCCCGATCAGCGGCCTGACCGTCGGTTATGACCCGAGCTGGTTCGAGGGCGAGAATGTTCGTGAGACCGACAAGACAGCGCTCGAAGCGCTTACGCGACTCAATGTGACATTGAAAGAAGTCACCCTGCCGGAACTGCCCGTCGATGCGATCATGGTAGCGCTGAGTACTGAAGCGGCTGCCGCTTTCGAGGAACTGACACTGTCGGGCCGTGACGAACTGCTGCGCAGGCAAATCAAAAACGCCTGGCCGAATGTATTCAGGCAGGCGCGCTATTACTCGGCGGTCGATTACGCGCAGGCGGACCGTTTACGGCGCGACATAATGCAGAAAGCGCATGAGTTTTTCTCGCAGGTCGACGTGGTTTTTGGGCCGAGTTTCGACACGCCGATGCTCAGGCTGACAAATTTCACCGGGCAACCGTGCCTGGCTATGCGCGCCGGTTTCGAAGAGATCACGCCGCGCCCGTTGTTCGCTCATCCTGAGAACGACACCGACGAAACGCTGCATCGCATACCGCGCTCGGTGAGCCTGTGGAGCCGACTTTTTGAGGAAGGCAAACTGATCCAGGTCGGCCGCGCGCTCGAGGCCGAGCTCGGCGTTGTCAACGAGCGGCCACCGTTAGCTTGAAAAGAGTCAAGAAAATGAAATACCGGTTGGTATCACTCATCAGCTTTCTTCTCATCGCAGAACTGACTTTTGCAGAAGAGTACAGCGGTTACACGCTGCAGGAGGCAAACGAGTTTCGACAGCGTTGGACAATCGACAACTGGGATGAAGGCGGACCTTTGATGCGTTACGTTTTCCTCAACATGTCGGAGTTCTGGAACCACAGCATGATCAAACGCGGCGGCCCGGTTCGCACCTTGCCGGAAAACTTTCGGCCGGAAGTCGCAAATTTCCTGACAAGAACCGAGCGCGGCGAAATGACGCTGGACGCCTACGTCAATGACTCGACCGTGAATGGCGCACTGGTGCTCCATGAGGGCAGGATTGTTTACGAGTCCTATCCGCGCATGCTGCCCGACGACAAGCATCTCTACATGTCGGTGTCGAAACCGTTTGCCTCGACTCTGATAGCAATTCTCGAAGACAGGGAACTCGTCGATGTAACAAAGCCTGTCGAAACTTATTTACCCGAGCTTGCCGGATCCGGCTGGGAGGGCGTGCCGGTTATCGACATACTCGACATGGCCTCAGGCATCGCTTGCCTGGAAGGCGAGGACGGCGCTTATACGGATCCGGATACCTGTTACTACCATTACGAAGCCGCCCTGGGCTGGTTACGGCCGACCGAGGCAACGATGGACAGCCCATACGCATATATCGCCTCTCTCGACTCTCACCGTCCGTCCGGCGAAGCATTCGAATACACGTCACCCGACACGTTCGTACTGGGGTGGCTCGCTGAGCGAATCACTGGAAAAAGACTCGCGGATGTACTGTCCGAGGAAATCTGGCAGCCGATGGGTGCCGAATCCGACGCGATCATCGCAGCGCCGAAGCGCGGCATACCGATCATGCACGGTGGTATGAGTTCGACGCTGCGCGACATGGCACGCTTCGGCCTGCTATTCACACCGAGTGGCCGCACCGGGGCGCACCCTGTTATCTCTGACACTTACCTCGAAAAGATTCAATCGGGCGGACGGCCGGAGCTATTTAATTCGGCGCGCACGGATTCACCTCCGGTCGTCGACGGTGAACTCCCACGCCATAACACCTACCAATGGGACTTCGTGATGGACGACGGCGATATGTTCAAATCCGGCTATGGCGGTGAGGGCCTATATGTTTCCCCGTCACGGGACCTGATCGTCGCGTACTTTGCCACGTTCGAGGAAGATCGCGCAGAGCACGAGATGACAAATATCTCGCGCCAACTCGCGAAGTCGGGACTGTTCGATCAGTAAACGACCCAGTGTGCGAACGCGAGAACGATCGGCAGGCCTATTAGCGTGCGCAGCAAGAAGATAATCAGAAGGTGATTGAACCGTAACGGAATCTCGCACTTGATCATCAGGATGCCGATTTCCGACATATAGATGAGTTGCGTTAACGAAATTACGCCAATGACAAAACGCGTTATTTCCGCATCGATGTTCGCAACCAGCAGAGCCGGCAAGAACATGTCGAGGAAACCGGCAATCAGCGCCGGTGCGGCGGTTGCGGCTTCCGGCAATTCAAACCATTCGAGGATCGGTACCAGCGGCCAGGTCAGCCACTGCAGAATCGGCGTGTAATTGGCGAGCATCAGCCCGGCGCCACCGACGGCAATTACCGCGGGCACGAGGCCGAACCAGATGTCGAAAATATGCCCGAGCGACGTATGCAACTGCTGTTTCAAAGGCGGTGTATTTGCAGCTCGCTGCGTCGCAAGATCGATCGCTTCGCGAAACAGTGATCCTTCCCCCACTGCTTTCTCACGCAGCGGGTGAACTTCCTTGTATGGCGTGTCCGGAAATCCGGACAAGGGCCAGATGCGTGGCATGATCATTGCTGTTATTACACCGGTAACGACGACGGCAGCGTAATAGGTGGGAAACATGTGGCCGACACCAACGGTATTTGCGACGATCAGGGCGAACGGCACCGAGACGACGGAGAAATTCGTCGCGATGACCGCTGCTTCTCGCGCCAGGTAATGTCCGGTCACGTATTGCTGAATTGTAATCAGGACGCCGACTGGCGCAGACGACATCCACGACGCCAGTGCGTCAATCGCGGAGCGGCCCGGCAGTGTAAACATCCTGCGGAAGACGCGCTTGACCATCGTGCCAACGAACTCCATCAGGCCGTAATCCGTAAGGAATGGCATGAGCAGGCCCGCGAACAGGAATAACGGCACGATGGCAAATGCCAAATCGTGCAAAACCGTGCCGCCGGTGCTCCTGTGCCAGAACACCTCGGGGCCGAGCTGAAATATCGTCATCGTGCCCATTACCGCGCCAAGCGTACGCAGCGCCACCCATACCGGCGCAACCTGAAAGAGGCGCGAAATCATGGAATCTTGCGCAAATCGTTCCGGTCCCATGGCCTTAACGAGCGCCGTCCCGATGGTGCTGATCCAGAGCAAGGCAAAAACGACCCATGTCATGGCATCGCCGACAAACGTGGTGGCCTCGGCAGACAGCCAACCCATCAGGATGGTCCAGTTGCCGTCGACGTTGATTGGCGTCAGGAACGCCAGAATGCCCAGTATGGATGGCAAGGCAAAAGCAAGAATCGCTCTTTTACCGGGCGGTGAGGTAGTGACATCCTCGGTCTGGATGTGAGTGTCGCTGGCGATGTCGTGCGGCGAACGTTCCATGCGGTCTGCTTGCCCTTCGGGTAAACTGCCGGTGCAAAGTAACAGTATCAGAACGCCTTGTTAACCCGATGCTGCGGCGGATGTGCCCTTCCAAGTCATAGAATGCCGAAAGCCGCGGCTATACGGGCCAAAATCGGTTGAGGATTCCCGAAGTAATGAAATTGATCCCGTCAATCCGGCTATTGTTTTTCGTGGCCATCGCCGCGCCGGCGGTAGCAGAGATGCGCCCGGCCGACTTCGAGTTCGAAGAAGTCGAAAAGCGGCTGGTCAATCGCATCGAATTTCCGGACGTTTCGGGGAAAGTGTCGGCGATGATCAGTTGCTTCTCGCAAATAGAGAAGAGCGGCAGAATGAAGGAGACGGGTTGCTATATGAAGGACAACTTCGACCAGCAGTTCGTAGCCGCAATCATCAAAGCGGCAAAAAAGGCGTACATGACACCTGCGATCATCGATGGCGAGAAACAGAAAATTTACATGCAATTTCGCGCTGAATTCATTGCCGACGGCGACGACCGCCAGATTCACCTGTATCCGAATCCCGGATACATCGAGAATGTCGATGCTTACGGACCCGATCACGTTGCCGGGCAGCGGGCGATCGGCAAGGAAGCCTGGCAAAAGGTTTGCCCGCAGCGTGCTCGATACATGGTCCTCGTGCGGGCGTTTCTCGGGGAGGACGGCCACACCGAGAATCCCAGCGTGGAACGGCTCAGCGGCATCATGCCGACCCCCGATTGCCAGGCCGCGATCGAGGAGACGATCCTGAACAGTGTCTTCACGCCTGCCATGGCCGACGGCTATCCCGTGCCGTCCACATTCGTGGAAACCTTTGGCAACTAGGTACCGGGGAAGCAGCCACCCGGATTAGTGTGATTGCACTCACATCCTGGACGGCAGCGATTCGCTACATTGCCCGAATACGAATCCGGAGATCGATACCATGCGTATTCCTGCATTCCTGGCATTGAGCCTGATCCTGGGCCTCCTCGCGCAGGCCCCGGCGAAAGCTGCCGATTTCGAGGCCAGTGTCCGCTTCAGTTCGAAAGAAATCTCGCTGATGCACGAGTTCTTTCATAACCATCAGGTCAATAAAAAAGGCGGCAAGAAGGAGGCCAAACCCTTGCCACCAGGGATTGCAAAGAATCTTGCCCGCGGCAAACCGTTGCCACCGGGAATCGCCAAGCAGGCGTTACCCCGCGAACTGGTCGTGCAGCTGCCCCCAGTCAAAGATGGATATGAACGTGTCATCGTCGCAGGAAAAATACTGCTCGTGGAAATCGCCACGCAGGTCGTCCACGACATTCTCGTCGACGTAATCCTGGATTGAGATCACATACAGGCCGGTTTGCCGAGTTCCGGCGGCAACATCGATTCGATGCGCTGCATGACGTCGAGCCTGTGCACCAGATCGTGGATGTAATCCAGTTTGTCCGTTTCGAGTATCAGGACGTCACTCATGTCGTACGACGCGATCCACTTCTCATATAGCCCGTCGAGGCGCTTCAGATAGGACAGCGGGATGTTTTCCTCCATCTCCCTGCCTCGCATTTTGATGCGCTTCCTGAGCGTGCGCATCGAGCAACGAAGATAAATCAACAAATCCGGGGGCTTGATCGCCTCGAGAATCGATTTGTAAAACGCGCGATAAGTTTCCCAGTCACGATCGTCCATGCAACGCATATCGCGCAAGGCGGTTGCGAATATCTCGGCGTCCTCGAATATCGTCCGGTCGAGCACGACCAGGCCGGGCATGCGGTCGAATTCCTGGTGGATGCGAAACTTATTGCTCAGGAAATAAAGCTGTGAGTGAAACGACCAGCGATTCATGTCCTCGTAGAAATCGGGCAAATAGGGGTTTTCTTCGCTAGGCTCGTAGTAAGGCGAAATACCGTAGGTACGGTGCAAAAATTCGACCAGCGTCGATTTGCCGGCGCCGATATTTCCCGCAATTGCGATCGCTTTTCGCAACTTTTCCTGCTTACCCCGCTTCGTAAATTACGCTGCCGCCGACCACGGTCATCAAGACTTCGACGTCCTTGATGCCGTCCGGATCCATCGTCAGCAGGTTATCCGAAAGAACAACCAGATCCGCAAGCTTGCCGACCTCCAGAGACCCTTTCATGTCCTCTTCGAAGCCGGCGTACGCGGTGTGCAGTGTATACGCCCTGATCGCTTCCTCGATTGTAATTTTTTCCTGTGGGAACCAGCCGCCCTCCGGTTGTCCTGCAAGGGTCTTGCGAGTCACCGCAGCATACAGACCGAGCATCGGATTCAGGTAGTAACGCGACGCGTTGGTTCCCGGCGAGTCCGAGCCGAAGCTGACGATCGCGCCGGAATCCCACAGTCGCCGGAATGCATATGCCCCGCGAGACCGTTCTCGACCGATTCGCTCTTCCATCCAGCGCATGTCGTCGGACGTATGGAACGGCTGCACTTCGGCAATGATCTTCATTTCTCCACCGCGCTTGATATCGCGGTCGGTCATGACCTGCGCGTGCACGAGTCGGAAGCGACGGTCCTTCTCTCCGTTTTTCGCAATGATCCGCTCCAGCATGTCCATCAGGTAACCGTTCGCCTCATCGCCGATCGCGTGGACCGTCAACTGGATACCGGCATTGTCCGCATCGAGCGCGAGGCGCTCGAGCCTGCTCTGCATGTCCTCGGGATTGTCCGGGCTGCGTTCGAACGGAAACATGATGTCGCGCCAGATGCCACGCCTCGCCGGATTGTTCGTATACGGCTCGTAAAAGCGCGCCGAACTGTTCCCCATGATACCGTCGATCCACGCTTTAACGGCACCGAAGCGGATCCATTCATCGCCAAACCCGATGCGGATTCCGAGTTCGGACATGTATTGCCACTTGTCGAGCGGCGGACGATAGCGAACCCGCGCCGTCATCATGTCCCTGTCACGCATCTCGCGATAAATATCAACATAGATCGGGTTCGAGTTGACGTCGCAGTAACTCGTTACACCGACGCTGGCCATTTTCTTCCACACCTCGAGAGTTTCTGCAATGCGCTGGTCCCGAGACGGCTCCGGAACAAGGTCGCGGAACAATCGCATAACGTTGTCGCGAACCAGGACAGTCGATTCCACCCCGCCCGAGACCGGGTTGAAAAGTGCGCCGGTGGGTTCGCCGTTCGCGGCACGTTGCACCACAATGCCTTCCGGATCTGGCGTTCCTGTTCCGATGCCAGCCAGCTTCAATGCCGCGCTGTTGGCCAGGTAAACCTTGTGGTCGAAGCGCCTTACCAGTACCGGGCGATCGCCGGTGAAATCATCGATCATTTCTTTGTTCGGCAGGAACAGGTTGCCGTACAGGTCGTCCGGACTATCCTGGCGACCTGCCTCCGCGACATCGCCTTCAGCCCAGGTCTCGTACGCGGACCAGTCCCCGCCCGTTATCCAGGTTCCCGGGGTAAATCGTGCGTGCACATCGCGAATCCGCTCGACGAACAGGGCTTCGTTTGACACGTCGAGAAGATTGAGCCCATAAAGCAGCTGACCGGTAGACTCGAAATGCACGTGATTGTCGTAGAAACCCGGCGTCACAAACTTGCCCTCGAGATCGACGACGCGGGTGTTTGGACCAACGTACTGTTCCACGGTGGCGTCTGAACCGACGTATATGATCCTGCCACCCAGTGAGGCGACCGCCTCGGCTCTCGGATTGCGCTTATCCACGGTCCAGATGAACCCGTTCCGCAACACGAGATCCGCGTCTTGCGCCATAACCGGTAGCGCCAGTAACAGGCTGCCGATGCCGCCGGACAGCCACTTGATCAGGAATTTCATAGTTTTCAGGTCTTTGTATTCACGTTCTGTGCCCGGGTGACGGCCGATCACGTTTATCTCGCCGCGGAAAAAAACCCGGTGCGCATTGCATTATCGCGCCTTCGCCCCCAATGTCCATTAGTGGAAGCGATAGGTCTTCCAC
>JBFFKF010000062.1:0-12941 GCA_041555515.1 Woeseiaceae bacterium | reverse complement strand
GCGGTTTCCGAAGGCAGTGTCGGCGCGGGAACCGGCACTACTTGCTACGACTTCAAATGCGGCATTGGCACCTCTTCGAGGGTGGCTCATACCAGCGATGGCACGTACACGGTCGGCGTGCTCGTGCAGGCCAATCACGGTGATCGCCGCACATTGCGAATCGGCGGCGTGCCTGTCGGTGAGCAATATCCTGCTGCCACTGCCGACGTCGCCGCGCCCATGGAAAAACACAGCTCGATCATCATCGTCGTTGCGACCGATGCGCCGCTCTTGCCAGGTCAGCTCAAGCGGCTCGCGACGCGCGCGGGTCTCGGGCTGGCGCGTACCGGCGGTATGGCCAACAATTCGTCTGGGGACATAGCGATCGCATTTTCGACCGCCAACGAAAACGTCAATCAGTCTGATACCGGCATGTCGGCACGAACGTTAGCGAACGACAGGATTTCACCCTTATTTCATGCCACGATCGAGGCTACCGAGGAAGCGATCATCAACTCGCTTGTCGCCGCCCGCGACATGACCGGTAATAAAGGGCATGCAGTCAGCGCGATCGATCATGACGAACTTCGCTCCATCCTTCGCCGCTACAACCGGCTCGAAGAAACTCAATAACAAGTCTCACGAATGGAAAACACCGGCGCCGTACTCGTAACGCTAGTCGTGTATAACATCGCCCTGATCGGCGTTGGATTATGGGCGAAAGGGCGTAACAGGGATGTAGCCGATTATTTTCTCGCGGGCCGCGGCCTCGGCCCGTGGGTGGCGGCGATCAGCGCCTCGGCGAGTTCTTCGTCCGCGTGGACTTTACTCGGTGTCAGCGGTGCCGCATACGCCTGGGGCCTGCCCGCGCTGTGGCTGTTCCCGGCCACGGTCGGCGGTTTTGTTCTGAACTGGCTGTGGGTTGCGCCGCGCCTGCAGCGACTCTCGCAAGGGGAAGGTGCGGTCACGCTGAGTGAAGTCATCGCGCCGGCCAGCATGGGCGCAATGCGCCAACTCATATTACGCGGCGCTGCGATCATCATTGTCTTCTGTTTTGTCTTTTATATCGCGTCGCAATTCGAAGCGGCCGGCAAGGCCTTCGAGTCCGTATTCGGTTTGCCGAAACAGACCAGCATCCTCATCGGTGCCGGGATCGTGCTCGCTTACACCATACTGGGCGGGTTCTGGGCCGTCAGCGTGACCGATACGATCCAGGGCATGCTGATGTGCGTGGCCGGCATCGTGCTGCCGCTATCGGCATTGTTTGCGGTCGGCGGATTCGAAGCCCTGGTGGATGGACTTTCCGCCATTGGTAACGCGGGGTCACCGATCCGTGACAGCGCGTTCGGTGCACTGACTGCTGTTTATTTCGTGCTTGGGCTCTTTGGCATCGGCATCAATTACCCGGGGCAGCCGCACGTGGTCAATCGTTTCATGGCCCTGAAGGACGAACGGAGTCTCAGGCAGGGACGCATCATTGCACTGTCCTGGGCGGTCCTCGTTTATTCCGGCATGTTGTTGCTCGGCCTGAGTGCGCGGGTACTGTTCGCGGATCTCGGGGATTCGGAACAGGTGCTGTTTCACGCCGCCGGTATGTTGTTGCCGGCCGTGATCGCCGGCGTCATCCTGGCCGCCGTGCTGTCCGCCATCATGTCGACGGCAGACAGCCAGTTGCTGGTCGCTTCGTCCGCCATCTCCTACGACTGGCAAATTGCGTCGCACCGGGAAAGAACCGGACTGACCGGCTCGCGCACCACCGTCGTCGTCATACTGATCCTCGCGACGACTCTCGCCCTGGTCTGGCGGGCGGATATTTTTTCACGTGTGCTATTTGCCTGGTCTGCGGCAGGATCGGCCTTCGGCCCCATACTCATCATGCGCTTGCTCGGAAGATCCGTATCGGAGAAGAGCACGCTCGCCGCAATGCTGACGGGATTCGGGCTGACCGTCCTCATATCCTGGCTTCCCGACATGCCGGGAGACTTTGCCGAACGCATCCTGCCGTTCATTGCCGCCATCACGATCGCGACACTCGGCAGCCGCCATTAATTAGGGTCGAACCGCAATTTTCTATAAATTGTGGGGGATGACGCTTTGCCGCAGAAAATTGCGGTTCGACCCTAATTAATTGATAAGCAGCGACTGTGGCTGGCTGCGTCCCTGCGCTCCTCGCGATGACGGGAAGAGGTTATTCCGCCGTTACGGCATCGCGGATATCAGTCATTCGCGCTTTGAAATATTGCGCGACGTCATCGGCGATCATGATATTAGTCGGCACCAGGATAAGCGTAATCATGGTGGCGAACAGGATGCCGAAACCGAGCGAGATTGCCATGGGAACCAGGAATTGCGCGGATGAGGATTGATCCAATAACAGGGGCGTCAGCCCGAAGAAAGTGGTCAACGAAGTCAGCATGACGGGACGGAACCTCACTACGCCGGCGCGCTGCACCGCGGATAAAAGTTCTTCCCCCGCGTTTCGACGACGCTGGTTGATAAAGTCGACCAGGACCAGGCTGTCGTTGATGACAACGCCAATCAGTGCCAGCAGCCCGAGGATACTGAGAATCGTCAGGGTCACGCCCATGATCCAGTGACCGATGACGGCACCGATGATGCCAAACGGGATCACCGACATCACGATCAGCGGTTGCACATAGGATTTCAGCGGCAACGCGAGCATGCAATAAATCGCGAACAATACAATCACGAGGCCGAGCCGCAGGCTGCCGAATGTTTCCTCTTGTCTTGCCTGCTCCCCCTCGAGGGTATAGCTGATCGACGGGTATTTGAGCAGCAACTGATCAACGTATGCCTGCAGGTCGTTTAACAGGACGACCATGTTGGTATTGTCCTTGTCGACGTCGGCAGTGACATTCAGTACGCGATAACCGTCGATGCGAGTGATCTGCGAGGGACCGCGGCCCGGTTTGATCGTGGCCACATTAGCTAGTGGAACGAGGCGGCCGTTCGGCGCCGTGATCAACATTTCATTCAGGGAGGCAATGGTGCGCCTTTCATCGATCGGGTAGCGCACCAGCACCCGGATATCGTCTCGCCCGCGCTGAATGCGTTGCGCCTGTAATCCTTTGAAAGCCTGGCCGACCTGGTTGACGATGTCGTTGCGCGTAAGCCCGAGAAGGTGACCTTGCGGACTCAACTCGATCTGCAGTTCTTCCTTGCCATCCGACAGGCTGTCGGCGATTTCGAAAACGCCCGGGTAGGTCGCGAGGCGCTTCTTCACTTCTTCACCCACTGCGTTCAGGGTCTCCAGCGAGTTGCCGCTGAACTGGATGTCAATAGGGTCGCCGGCGCGGAAGTAAGAAGCCCTGAAAACGAGGCTTTCGGCACCGGGAATCCGTCCGGCCAGCCGGCGCCATTCGTTGTTCATTTCGGCGACGGAAAAATCGATCGTCAGGTCCTGCCGCGGGACCGTTTCCACTTGTATGCGGGCAAGATGTGAGCCGGCGTTGCGTCCACCCGCACCGACACTCGACAGGATGTTGGTGATCATGCTCTGACCGGTCTCAGGATCCGTATATTTTTCCTGCAACTCGAGCGCCGCGGCCACGAGTCTTTCCGCGTGCCGGTTGGTCACGTCAAACGGCGTCCCGACCGGCATGGTGAGCGTCGCCCTCGCGGTTTCACCCTCTACTACCTGGAACACGACGAATCGCGCCCAGCCACTCATTATCAACATGACGAGGACGGTCAATACGCCGGCGAATGTCGCAATCGTCGAATAACGATGGCGCAGGCAGAATTTAAGTGCGGGCTCGTAATACGTGATGATCAACTGTTCGAAGCGGTCGGCGAACCGGCTTTGCCACGCCTGAAAACCGGTTGCCTTTTGATCGTGCTCGTGGAGATCTATGTGTTTCAAATGCGCTGGCAGAATGAGCTTCGATTCGACCAGCGAAAACAGCAGTACCGGGATCACGACGGCCGGAATCGGCGCGAAGATCTCTCCCATGCGGCCCTCGATAAACGCAAGCGGCATGAACGCTGCGATTGTCGTGAGAATCCCGAAAGTCACCGGAATCGCGACTTCCTTGGTGCCGTGTATTGCGGCAGACAGCCCGGTGTCACCCTGCCGCATATGCGAGTAAACGTTCTCCCCGGTGACAATCGCGTCGTCGACGACGATGCCGAGCACGATGATGAAACCGAAGGCACTCATCATGTTCAAACTGATATCGAAGTACCACAGGACGATGAACGAGCCGAGGAAACTGAGCGGAATGCCGACGAATACCCATAGTGCGACGGCGGGTCGCAGAAACAGGGAAAGCAGCAGAATAACCAGCACGCTGCCCTGGATTGCGCTGCTGGTCATGATGCCCAGCCGGTCCTTGAGTCGCGCGGAGTCGTCGTCCCAGTAAGACAGTTCCATGCCGATTGGCAACGTGCCTTGTTTCGATGCGATGTATTCCTTGACGGTCTCGGAGATGTCGATCGCGCTCTGGCGACCAACCCTCTCGACATCGACAAACGCCGCAAACTTGCCGTTGAACCTTGTACGTAGCGATTCTTCTTCGAAGCCGTCAATCACTTCCGCCACATCACTTACGCGGACGATGGTACCGTCGGGGTTGGTCTTGACGACGATCGACTCGAAATCCCCCCGCCGGTAGGCCTGACCCTTGGAACGGATCAGCACGTCACCGCCTCGGGTACGCACATTACCGGCAGAAATGTCGATCGAGCTGCCGCGAATGGCTTGCGCGATATCGGCGAGCGTTATATTGAATTCTCGCAGGCGATCCGATGAGGCTTCGATCGCGATTTCGTATCGACGTACGGAGCCAAGACTCACTTTTGATATGCCTTCGGCTCTCAGCAAGTCGTCGCGAACGCGTTCCGCATAAAGGCGGATTTCGTCTTCGCTGTAATCACCGGCAATGACGACGCTGATGACAGGCCACGAACGCTGGCTCAGCGCGATGACGGGTTTTTCGGTGTCAGCGGGGAACACATTAATGGCGTCGACGCGGCTCTTGATGTCGTCAAGTAATTCGCGCGGGTCATAGTCGGCATCGATTTCGATCGATACGCGCGTACTCCCCTCGATGGAGCGCGAGGTGACCTTGTCGATGCCCTCGAGATCCTGGACCGCTTCTTCGATCCTGACCGCAACGCCGAGTTCGACATCCTCGGGCGTCGCACCGCGCAACGGCACGGAAACGGTGACGGTGTCAGGGTCCGAGTGCGGAAAAATCTCGAGCCGGATGCCTTCATTCAGGGCCAGCAAGCCTCCAATGATAATTGTCACCATGAGCAGGTTTGCCGCGACGGAGTTTCTGGCAAACCAGGAAATCATTGACTGGCTTCCTGCAGGTTACGGCTGATACGCCGATCGTCCTGTTCTGCGACGACCGATACCCTGATGCCTGATGTCACCTGACCGAGGGGTGTCATTACCAGCATGTCGCCTGCTGTGAGACCGGCACCAATTATGGCTTCGATGTCATTTTGCCAGGCAATTTCAATATCACGCCGTCGCAAGACACCATCCTCGACCGTGTAAACATAGCTACCCTGGTAAATCGTGTTATTCGAAATCACCAGAGCATTCGGTATCGTCCTGCCCTCGAGCCTGGCCGTTACGTACTGGCCTATCTTGATTGGTGCCCGGTCCTCGTTGTCCCGGCCGAAGGGATCGTCGATCTGTGCGATGACGTGCAACTGCCTCGCGGTTTCGTCAATCGCGCCTTCGGTGCGTACCAGTATTGCCTCCCAGGTGTCTTCACCGCCGAGCTGCGAGCGGATCTCGACTCTTCCCTGACTTGCGCGCGGCACATCTGCAAAACGGTAAGACTCGGGTAGATCGATATACGGCAGGTCCCGGTTTCTGAGCGGCAAACGTATCTCGACATAGTCCGTCGCATAGATTTCGGCAAGCTGGGTATTTGGCGAGACGACCTGACCCAGGTCGACGAACTTGCGCAGGATGCGGCCGGCAAACGGCGCGATAATATTGGTGCGCTCCAGGTCGAGCTTCGCTTTTTGCAGCGCGGACTGTGCCGAAATGACCTTCGCCTTCGCGGCCTCCAGCTGCGGGATGCGAAGCACGAGGTCCGGTGCATCCCCGGTATTACCCAGCCGCGCCCAGTCCTCTTTTGCCTGGTTGGTCCTTGCTTCGGCTTCCGCCAGTGCCTGCCGCGCATCCATCAGCGTCGCCTCGGCGATGCGTACGTCGGCTTCGTAGTCCCGTGCATCGATGTTAACGAGAATGTCGCCTTCCTCGAAGAAGCCGCCATCACGGACGTTTTCGTTGACGGAAACGATCTGACCGCCCACCTGTGCCACGAGTATGCTGCGCGTCCTTGGCTGCACGGTACCGTAACTCTCAAGCATGATCGGGTAATTGCTTTCGGCGACGATGCGTGTCTCGACGGTCATCATCGGGCCCGTGAACGGCTGGCGCTGTTCCGACTCCGGGGGGTTCAGGCGAATGATGATGGCGATCAGCAAGGCGCCGCCAAGAATGGCGAGCGGCAACAGCTTTTTGCTTTTTAAATCGATCATCAGTATTCCGTCGCGAATTCGCCGCCCAGTGCGAGGTAAAGGGCAATTCGATTTTGCAGCAGCAGGTTTCTCAGTTCCACGACGGTCTGCACCGCGTCGAAGGCCTGGCGCTGCGATTCGAGGACGGTTGTGTATGGGACCAGCCCTCGCTGGTATTGTTCAAGTGCCAGTTCCAGTGCGGCCCGGGAGTTCGTCTCGGCATCCAGGAACGATTCATAGCGCTCCCTCAGTGACACGGAACGTGATATTGCATTCTCCACATCCGCAAAAGCCTGAAATACGAGGTCGAGGTAGCGCTGTTCCGCCTGCCTTACCCGCGCGTAGGCTTGTTCCTCAAGCGCCTCGAGGCGTCCGGCGCTAAAAAGCGGTTGCGTCGCGTTACCCGCTATCGACCACACCGACAGGTCGGTATCCAGCAGGTCGGAGAACTCGGCAGACGTCACGCCGGCACTGCCGACGAGCGACAAACTCGGAAAACGCGCTTTGTGTGCCGCGGCAAGGTCTGCATCAGCCGCCAGCAGGTTCAGCCAGGCTTCCTGAAGGTCGGTGCGGCGGGTAATCAACTCGGAGGGCAAACCGGACGGGATAGGATCGCTCATGACCGGTAGCGCCCCGGCAATCTCCATCTGGCCACTCGGGTAACGCGCGAGCGCCAGTTGCAGATCGGCAATCGCTTCGGCAACGGTCTGTTCCCGTTGCGCGTAATTCGCCTGCTGCCGCTCGACCACGTTACGCGCCAGGTAAAGATCGAGCGCGTCGTTCAAACCCTGGCGGTAACCGCTCGCCACGATGTCATGACTTTCGATGCCGTTGTCGAGCCGTTGCTTTGCGACGTCGAGCAATTGCCTGGCTTCCATGACGCGGTAATACGCCGCTGCGGTTGCTGCCGCCACGTTGCGTTTTACCGATTCGTATCTCGCTTCCTGTGCACCGAACGCAAGTTGCGCGGCCTGTTGTTCCTTACTCAGCCGTCCCCACAGGTCGACCTCCCAGAATGCGCCGACTTCGGCGCCATAGGACTCTGTAACGATCCTTTGTCCTGACGTGTCGCGGATGCCGCGCCGTGAGCCGTCAAGGGAAACATCCAGTTCCGGAAATCGGTTTGCGCGGACGACGACCACTACTTGCTCTGCCTCGTAAAGACGCGCGCGCTCCTGCTGCAGCAGGTAATTATTTTCAATTGCCTCGCTGACGAGGCTGGTCAGCTGCGGGTCGTCAAAAGTCTCGAGCCAGTTAAGCTCCACGCTACCCGGATCGCCGCCCCGGGCCCAGTCGTCCGGCATACCGACTTCACTGGCCTCCGGCGTCACTGCGGAATGCGTGCAAGCGCCCGAGACGGCCGCCGAAACAGCCGTGAGAGCAAGTAAAAACAAAGGCTTAACGCCGTTTTGCAGCGACACCGCCGCCCTCCGATGTAGTACGGAAACCGACCGGCTAGTATCCCAAGAACCCGCCACGCACGAAAGCCGTGTTGTCCTTTTCTTTGCAAACATTGGGAATCCCGTGCAGTCTTGCCGCCCATGAAGCTGGATCGCTTTATCCGACTCGCGGTCGGCGTGCTCATATTGCTGGTTTTCATCATCGCGATCGCGGCGATGCTGTTCGTGACCGAGTCCGCCCTCAATGTCTGGGACCGATTGGTCCAGGGCCCCCGCATCCTGCTGTATGGTTATTTCACAGCGATCGCTGCGCTGTTCGCCGCCGCGATGTGGCTCATCGTGCGCCTGCTCGTCAGACGCAAACGCACCGAAACGCGACCACCGGCGCAGCAGCTGCGGCAGGAAGATATCAAGGAACGGCTGCGAGAGGCGGAGAAAGCCGGCGTCAGTGTCGAGCAAGCCCGGGCCGAACTGCAGGAACTCGCTGCACGACAGGAAACAGGCTCGATACACCTGTGTTTCTTCGGCGAGATCAGCACCGGCAAGAGTTCTCTTATCAAAGCACTGATACCCGAAGCCGACGTCGCAATAAGCGCTGTCGGCGGTTCGACGATCGACATACGCCACTATCGCTGGCGTGATGACAGAGGAAGACAAATCCTGTTGACCGACGTGCCCGGCAGCGGCGGGCTCGAAGCGGAACTCGACAAGGTAGCGGAAGAAGAAGCATTGCGCTCGCAGCTGGTCCTGTTCGTTTGCGAAGGCGATCTCACCCGGGCCGAAAGCGAGGCGGTGAAGAGATTGCTCGCACTCGGGAAACCGCTCATCCTCGTCATGAACAAGTCGGACCGCTACTCGAGTGAAGAGCAATCGATGCTGCTGGAGCGCCTGCTGGACCATGTCAGCGATCTCGGCAGCGAGTTTTCCAAAGATCAGGTGGTGGCGGTGTCGGCAGGCGGCGAGGTTGATGTCATCGAACGGCGGGCTGACGGCTCGGAAACAACGACCAGCCGCCAGCGTCCCGCGGACATCGGGGTACTGGTCGTGGCAATCAATCGCCTGCTCGAGGAGGGCGCGGCATCGCTGGATGTAAGGCGCGACCGGGCGGTGTTTCGCCTGGCGGCCGACAAATTGAAGGAAGCGGAACTCGAATATCGCGACCAGCGGGCCAAACAAATCATTCGCAGCTCGACGCGTAAAGCGGTGATCGGCGCGCTGGCGGCGGTCAGCCCGGGAACCGATATCATCATCCAGGGTTACGTCGGCACCGCGATGACGCGCGAACTATGCCGTTTGTTCGGCGCGGCGCCGCGCGATCTCGACATCGAGGAGTTCCTCACGCTCAGCCAGAGCCGCGCAGGGAAAGCGTTGCCACTGACGCTGGCGGTTGCCGGCAACGGACTCAAGGCATTTCCGGGCGTGGGCACGGTCGCCGGCGGCCTCGTGCATGCGGTAGCCTATGGACTGATCTTCGATGCACTCGGCAGGAGCCTGGTGCTGACCCTGCAAGCGCACGGTCGACTGGACCCGGAAACAGCCGCCAAAGAATTTGAGGACGGAATCAGTGAACATATTGAAGCGGGTGTTCGACAGGTTGCCCGGATGGCCCTGGATCAGGAGCGGGAAAAAGACTGACGAAGTTCACGACGGCGGTTCAGAACACCTGACCCTGGCGCGCGAAAGTTTACGAGAACTCATCGAAGACACGCGGCTACCGCCCGGCATTCGCGAATCCCTCGCGCACGATTATGCAGCCGTACAGGCGATGCTCGAGAAACTGCAGCACGGCCACCTGCATATCGCCGTGTTCGGTCGCGTCAGTACCGACAAGTCGTCGTTACTGAATGCGCTGATCGGTGAACATAAGTTTGCCATCAGCCCCTTGCACGGGGAGACGAAAAGAACCTCGATGGAGCAGTGGACGGAAATCGCCGCGGCCGGCGTGTTTCTGATCGACACGCCCGGCCTCGACGAGGCGGGCGGCGAGGCGCGGGAGGAAATGGCGAAGGAAGTCGCGAACCGGTCTGATCTCATCATCTTCGTACTCGATAGCGACATCACCGACAGCGAACTGCGGGCACTGCGAACCTTGCTGTCACAGGGCAGGCCGGTCGTCATCACCCTGAACAAATCAGACCTCTATACGCAAAAAGAACTCGATGCATTGCTGCAGTCGATCCGGGAAAAGACAACGGGACTTGCGAACCCGGAGGATGTGATGTCAATCGCAGCGCAACCGCGGCCACAGGAAGTCGTGGAGATTGACGACGCAGGCAAAGAAGTCTCGACAATGCGCGAGCGGCTTCCCGATATCGCGGCGTTGCGCATCCGGCTCTGGGATATATTCGAAGCGGAGGGGAAAACGCTCGCGGCGCTGAACGCGAGCCTGTTCGCGGCCGATCTCTCAGACCAGGTCGGCAGGCGCATCCTCAATGCACGCAAGGAAATCGGCGATAAACTCGTCAGGACCTATTGCGTCGCGAAAGGTGTCGCCGTTGCATTCAATCCAGTGCCGGTAGCCGATCTATTTGCCGCGGCGTTTATCGATGTCGGCATGGTGATGCACCTGTCGAACGTTTATGACCTTCCCCTGAGCCGAAAGGAAGCAGGCTCACTGGTCAGCGTGATCGCTGCCGAGGCCGCGGCGCTGATGGGCACGGTCTGGGCACTGCACTTCGTCTCGAGCGCACTCAAGGTGGGTACCGCAGGGCTTTCCACGGTAGTAACGGCGGGCGCCCAGGGCGCTATTGCTTACTACAGCACCTACGTGGTCGGACAGATCGCTGCCGAATACCTGGCGAAAGGAAGATCCTGGGGAGAGGGCGGCCCGAAAGCAGTCGTACAGAAAATCCTCGACAGCCTCGATCGAGATACCGTGCTCAAAGAAGCAAAGAAAGAGATACAGGTGCGTCTCGGCCTGAGTTGATGCTGTTACTCATCGTACGGCGTGCCGTCACGCTGTGTGAACAGGTGACTCCCCTTGCCATCCGACACCAGCTGCAGGTCAATGTCGGGATAGAAAACCTCGTCTGCGGCAATCCTGTCACCGATTTCTAGATAAGTCGCGACCGCATCACTCTTGTTGACAAGGTGATGACCATTGGCATCGCCCGCCGGAAAGCCCGCGACCATCCCTGGCGTCAGAACCTGTTCGCCTTCGTCCGTGACCAGCGTCAGTTCGCCCGAGACGACATAGACAAACTCGTCCTCGCGCGTATGCCAGTGCCGTTGCGCAGACCAGCTCCCCGGCTCCAGGTCGACGAGATTGACCCCATAATTCTTCAAGCCGAACAGATCCCCGAGGGAGCGCTTGGTCCGCGATTTCACTTCCTTGCGAAAGGGCGCAGGATAACTGGTACCAACGACACCCTCGGCATCGCGGGCGGCAATTGCGGCAGGACGCGAGTCACTCATTCCGGCACCTCACAAGCAACGATAATGATTGAGTAGAATGAACAAAATACCACCATCCGCAAAACAGGTAATTTCCGGTGACCAAACCGGCATTTGACCAGCTGCAGACGGCGCTTGGCAAAGCGCACCGTTTGCTCAGCACAGGCCGGAGACGGGATGCTCTCGCCATCCTGAGGCCGATGCTGCAAGCGTCGGAGACGGGCCCTCTCTGGGGCAACGTTGCGCTCTTGCTGATGCGGGCAGGTGATCTTGATAGCGCTTCGGTCGCGGCGCGTAAATTCGTCACCGCCTTCCCCGACAATGTCGAGGCGATGTCCTTGCTCGCCAACGTGCTGGCGGATTTGGGCCGGCTTGACGAAGCCATCGCACTCGCGACCAGGGTCTGCAAACAGCTCCCGCAGAATCCGGCAGCACATTACAACCTGGGCATTTACCTGTCGCGAGATGGCCAGACCTCACGCGCTGTGAAGAAGTTTTCGGATGCGGTGTCTCTTGATCCCGACCACGCACTGTCGCTCGAATACCTCGCATATCTCGACGCGCGTGAATCGGACGGCCCGGTGTTGGATCAAATCGAAGCTTGTCTCGCTCGCAAGGAAGCGAGTGATATGGCCAGCCGCGCGGCGCTGCACTATGCAAAGGCGGTGATTCTCGAGCGCCAACAGGCATGGGATCAGGCATTTACCGCGTACGAGACGGGCGCGGAGCTCATGAAAAATGTCGTGGCCACAGACTTGTCGTCTGTCGAAAACTATGTAAATGAACTCAAGCATTCGTTCTCGGCTGACTTTTTTGAAACCAATACCGATTCTCGTTACAAGAACGAGCGTCCCGTATTCATCGTCGGCATGCCGAGGTCGGGCACGACGCTGGTCGAGTCGGTGTTCGCTTCACATTCAAAAGTGCAGGCTGGCGGTGAGACCAAGCTTCTGGGTCTCGCGACCATGCAGTACGGCAGGTTCGAACCACGGGATCTTGCGCGAATAGACGACGCAATTAATGCCGGCAAGAATCCATGGGCCGACATGGGCCGTGAATACCGCCGGTTGCAGAAACAGCGTTACGGCAACAGGGGCACGGTAACCGAAAAGAACCTGGGACATCATTTCCTGTTGGGCGTAATCGCAATGATCGCGTCCGGCGCGCGGATCATTTATTGCACACGCGACCCGGTGGCGACGGCGTGGTCCTGCTACAAGATCCGTTTCTCCAACGGAAACGGCTGGAGCTACGATTTCGGGTCGATCGGGCGTTACCAACGCCTGTACCGAGACCTGATGTCACACTGGCAGCAGGTCTTGCCCGGCGCCCCGATTCTCGAACTCGCTTACGAAGACCTGGTCGGTAAACCGGCCGAGTTGATTCCAAAGATACTGGAACACGCGGGTCTCGAAATGCAGCCAGCATGTTTGAAACCGCACCAGGCAAAGATGCCGGTGATGACCGCATCCGTCGCGCAGGTCCGCCAACCGATGCAAAGGGATACGAATCTCGCGTGGCGGCATTACGAGACCCGGCTGGCTCCCTACCTCGAAGAATTGGTGATGCCTGGCGCAGACCCTGCCTGATACGGTTTTCCACGATTGCGACGCATAATGCCGGGAGTTAGCGTAACCCGTTCGTAAATCCGCTGAGCGACTT
>JBFFKF010000061.1:0-14307 GCA_041555515.1 Woeseiaceae bacterium | reverse complement strand
GGGATGTAGACCAGACCCGTATCCGGGTTGTACGACATAGGGTGCCAGTTATGCGCGCCTGCGACTCCCGGCACAATTTTCATTGCCGAGCCGAAATCGTCGTAGCGTGCGCCCTGCACTTCGACCGGCCTACCCGTTTCCAGATCAATGTGTGTCGCCCAGTTGACCGGCATGATGTTTTCCGCAGACAGCAGTTCTCCGTTCTCGCGATCCAATACATAGAAGAATCCGTTCTTCGGCGCCTGCATGATTACATTGCGTTCCTCACCGTCGATCTCGAGCTCGGCCAGGATCATGTGTTGCACGGCCGTGTAGTCCCAGGTGTCGCCGGGCACCGTCTGGTAGTGCCAAACGTACTCACCGGTTTCGCCGCGTACTGCGACGATGGAGGCGAGAAACAGATTGTCGCCACCGTCCGGGCTGCGCTCGCTGCGGCTCCACGGCGAACCGTTGCCTGTTCCTATATAGAGAAGATCGAACTCCGGGTCATAAGCGAATGAATCCCACGCTGTTCCGCCGCCGCCTAGCTTCCACCATTCACCGCTCCAGGTGCCGGCGGCCATTTCCATCGTTTCGTCTTCGAATCCGTCGGCTGGATTACCGGGGACCGTATAAAAACGCCAGACCTGCTCCCCGGTCTGGGCATCGTATGCGGTGACATAACCGCGAACTCCGTATTCCGCGCCGCCGTTGCCGATGACCACCTTGTCGTTAAAGACTCGCGGCGCCCCAGTGATGGAGTATTTTTGGTTGCGATCGGTGGTCTGGACCTCCCAATCGAGTGCGCCGGTTTCGGCATCAAGCGCGATCAATCGCCCGTCGAGCGTGCCGACGAATACGCGTCCCTTCCACACGGCAGCGCCGCGGTTCTGCACGCCGCAGCAGGAGTTCGCGTCCCACTCTTTCGGTACTTTCGGATCAAACCGCCACTTGAGCTCGCCGCTGGCCGCGTCGAGCGCCTGCACCTTGCTCCACGCGCTGGTGGTATACATCACACCATCGACGACTATCGGAGATGCCTGTTGCCCGCGCTTCGTGTCGAGGTCGAAATACCACGCCAGACCGAGATCGCCGACGTTCGAGGTATTGATTTCGGCCAGCGGGCTGTACCGCTGTTCGGACCAGGTACGGCCATGCGCCAGCCAGTTGTTTGGCTCCGCATCGGCATTGCCGATGCGCGTTGCGTCGACCCACGCCGGCCCCTTGCTCTCCGCCGCCATGCCCGCTTCGGCAGGCGCCGCTTCCGGAACCTCCTGCCGCTGACAACCAGAAATAATTAGTGGCAGCAGGATGATCAATCCTGCCAGCTTCGTGTGGCGTGCCCCCATGGTTTACTCCCAATTATTTTTCGTGTGACTGTGTGCCGTCAGCCAAACGTTTCTTGCACTTTAATTGTGGCCCGTCCGCGTCGCAACAGAATATGGCCGGGTTGCGATTCGCGCGGGCCACACCTGGCCTGTTGAGCCGATCGAGCAGATCCGGATCGCAAAGCTCCGGGTGCTCAGGTGCCCGCATCGAGGGGCAGCGCCGTTTGCCGCTGCGCCGGAAATTCCTGCCGGCATATTCGGGCACGCGTTGCCGCATCCGCCGTCGCATCGTAGATCTCGTCGATGCGAGCGATGCGAGTGGACAGGCCCGTGCAATTTGCGATCTGGATGTTGAGTCCGGGCCTCGCATTCATCTCGAGAATCAGCGGACCGCGATCGCGGTCAATGACGATGTCCACACCGAGGTAACCGAGCCCCGTCACGTCCAGGCCACGAGCCGCCAGCTGTAAAATGGAATCCCAGTGCGGGATATACAGCCCGGCTATCAAGGCACCGGTATCCGGGTGATCATCAACGACCTCATCTTCCAGGACACCGGTCAGCGTTTCACCGGAACTCAGATCGATACCAGCGCCAACGGCACCCTGGTGCAGGTTTGCCTTGCCCCCTGATTTGCGCGTCGGCAGGCGCACCATCGCCATGAGCGGGTAACCTCGATAAACAATCACGCGAATATCCGGTACCCCGAGGTAACTGACGTCCGCGAACACGGGATCGAACGCCACGCAATATTCGATCAGGGCGGAATCCCGATTGCCGCTGAGGCTGTACTGGCCACCGACGATGTTCGATGTGTGGTGTTGCAGTTCAGCCTCCGTGACCAGCGCGCCATTGGCGAGCCGGTACGTACTGCGTTTTCTCAGGCTACGCCCGGTTATGACGACAATGCCATTGCCGCCGCTGCCGCGTGCCGGCTTGATCACGAAACTCTCGCGGTCCGCAACGATCTCCGGCAGGCGGCGCACATCTCCCTGGTGACTGATGACACCGTACAGCTCGGGCACCGCCATGCCGGCTTCGAGCGCCAGCGTCTTGGTAATGAGCTTGTCATCGACGCGCGGGTAAAGCCGCCGGGGATTGAGGCGCGCAATGTATTCGCAATTGCGCCGGTTTACGCCCAGTACACCTGCATCCTCGAGTTGTTTCGGCCCGAACAAGTTATTTCTCCGTAACCGGCCTGAAGCGTTTCAATTCGGTCAGGCGATAACCCGTGTAACGGCCAACGAGTAACACCAGCGCCAGCACGAACAGCAATAATTCCGGAAACGCGAAAACCATGTGTTCCAGCCAGTCCATCCCCATCGCGACGTAGGCCATTGCGGCAACGAGCAGGCTGCCGAGACCGGCGCGTATCGCGTCGCTTGCACCACGCTCTTCCCAGACGACCGACATTCGTTCGATGGTCATCGCGATAATAACCATCGGAAATAGCGCCACAGACAATCCGGTTTCGAGACCGATTTTGTGTGCAACGACGCTGATAACGAGCATTAGCATCACCACGACGATCAGCACCGCGCCGAGCCGCGGCACCAGCAACAGGCGCAGGCGTTCGAGCAGGAAACGGATGCTCAGTCCGAGTGCAACGAGCAGCGTGAAAAGCACGACGCCCCAGAAAAGTCGCGTTTCCCGAAAAGACAACGCGATCAGCACCGGCATGAACGTGCCAAAAGTATCGATACCGATCATATTGCGCATGACCACCATGATCAGCGCCCCGATCGGAATCATTAACAGCACGCTGTAGACGGCTTGCGTCTGAATCGGCAGACTGAATAGCGAGAAATCGACCAGTAATGATCCTTCCATTTCTGCGCGTTGTTCCGCGATCGCGATCGAGTCGAGGAAATTTTTCTGAACCGCGAAATTGACTTCGACATTACTGCCGCCTTCGACGCGCACCAGTGGCTGGTTGCCGCGCCACCAGATCAAATAACGGCCGGGAAGTTCTTCCACCCCCGTGTTGGGATTGAAATAACGCCAGCGATCGCCGTCGTGCACTTCGAGCCAGGGAGTGGGCTCCACCCGCCGCTGCTGGTCCTGCAAGATCACGCCACGGATCATGCGTGCCGGAATTCTCGCGGCAGCCAGCACGGTCGTGACAGTGTCGACGAAATCCGCAGGCGAAACGGCATCCGCCAGTAACAGCTCGATGTTTGCGCCGGGCGATGGATCGTTGCAGCGCCGTAGCAATTCGGTCGTAAACGAGGCGGTATCGGCCGAGTGGTCGCGCACTTCCTGGACGATCACGTCGACCGCGGTCTTTAGCGGCTCGGTTATGACCGGCGGCGGCGGAAACGGCGGTGTCGTATCAATTTGCTCGCTGGACGGATCTTCGTAGATGACGCGGCGGTAATAAAGCGTCTGCATGCCGCCCGTGCGCCGCACCGCCCATTGTGCCTCTCGGCCACCGGCGACGTAGTTGAGGCTGAAGCCATAGCCTTTCGAGACATTGAACTCCCTGAGCGTCCTGAAGCCCGGCGTCAGGGTCGGTATCTGCAGGTTCGCCTTGATCGAGCCGGGGCCGGCGTCGAAGCGGATCGAGGTCTCGATCGTCCATACCTCCTGCTGCCGGTCGGCCGTCAACGGGAAACCAAGCACTTGCCACTTGTAATAGAAGGTGGCAAAGCTGATTCCCGTCAGGACCGCAGCAATGATGTAGACGTAGCGTTCAGTCATGTCACGCTACCTCTCTGTTCCTTCAGATTGACGCATGGAGCCCCCGGCCGCCGTGATTGTTTGCATTAGGGAGTATGGCGGGCATCGTTTCCGCAAAGCCAAGCGATGGATTTTACACTGAAGTTCGATCATCCAATTAACATAATCCGACAAACTAATGAAAACATCCGGGTCGGGGTCTCCCTATTAATAAGCTCCGGTTCGCCGGGTGGTGGCATACCGCCAGTCGTTAAATCGTAAAGGCGCTGGCCGTTCGGAAACATTAGTGCGCAGAACGCGCATGCGATCGCGCGGGTGCAACTGCCGGATTGACGCGGCATTGTTAACTCGCAAATATTGTCAGCAAGTAATCGTTCAAGAGAGCAAAGACATGCTGAAAAACCCGCGCTATGGACCCGACTGGCTGCATGAAAAAATTGCCGCTGGTGAGCGGGTGATCATCGACGGTGCGATGGGTACCGAACTCCAGGCACGCGGTGTGCCGATGAATGAAAAGGCCTGGAGCGGCGAGGCCTTGCTTTCACATCCCGAATTGGTACGCCAGATCCATGCGGACTACATTGCAGCGGGCGCGGAGGTGATCATCACCAATACCTTCGCAGCCGGCCATCAGATCCTGGCCCGGGCAGGCTTGGGCAACGAGGTAGCGCACATCAACAGGAGGGGTGTCGAGGTCGCGATCGAGGCCCGCGATGAATCTGCGCAACACGCTGTGGCGATTGCCGGTTCCATGTCACCTTGGATCGAGGCAGATACGGGTTCCTCGGAACAAGACATTGCCGCGGAGTTTCGTGAACAGGCGGACATTCTCGCCTCGGCGGGCGTCGACCTGATCGCCCTGGAAATGTGCTCACATCCGGTTTACTCACCCCTTATTACTGGAGCCGCCCTCGCCACCGGCCTGCCGGTGTGGCTCGGGCTGAGCTGCAAGCAAGACGAAGCTGGCGGACTGGTCGGCTTCGAACCACCATACGCGGACTTCAGGGCGCTGATTACCGAGCTGGCTGACAGCGGCGCCGCTGTCATCAGCATCATGCACAGCACCGTAGACGATACGACGGCAGGACTTGCGGCGTTGCAAGAACACTGGCAGGGCCCAACGGGCGTTTATCCGGAATCCGGTTATTTCCTCATGCCGAACTGGCAGTTCGTCGACATCATCGAAGCCGACGACTTCGTCACGAAGGCGCGCGCATGGGCCAGCAGCGGCGTGCAGATCCTGGGCGGCTGCTGCGGACTCGGTGTGCCGCACATCAAGGCGCTGAAAGCCGCGTTCAGTTAGCTGTGAGCGCGGGGAAAATCTGCCCTATGGCTTGCGGAATTTCAGCGTCATGCGATTGGATTCGCCGATCGCGTCCATCTTTGCTTTGAGCTCAAGATTGTTCCTGCTGCCCCTGTAGCCTGGTGGCAGCCGCCAGACGACATCCTCCGTCGTCGGCTGGTCCTGGGGATTCGCATTCAGATCCGAAGCGGCGACAAGTTCAAATCCGGCGGCTTCCATCCGCTCGATGACAAATCCTTTTTTCAGATAGCCATTGCTGCCGCTCGCCCAGCTGTCGGGCATATCATCGCGCGCATGATGTTGCACGACGCCGACGATGCCGCCTGGCTTTAGCACGGCATACGCATCCCGTATCGCCTCGCCGAGGTAATCGCCTTCCGACTCGAACCGTGCCAGGTTATGCAGCGCGCGAACGAACGTCACTGCATCTGCCGTGCCATGCATCGATTCGGGCAGGGAACCGAATACAAACGCTGAAACTTCTGCGTCGTCCTCCGATCGCCATTCCTGTGCCCCAGCCGTGAAGTCCTGGACCCAGGTCTTCTTTTGCTCCAGGAATTTTTTGTTCGCGAAAGCGAATTGTGGCCACATCTCCAGGGAATAATCGACGCCGATCAACCTGCCATCGCTGCCCAAATATGGCAGCAGGATTTTCGAGTACCAGCCATTACCGGGCAGCACCTCGACAACCGTCATGCCCGGTTCGATACCGAAGAATTCGAGTGTCTCCTGCGGATGCCGGTATTTGTAGCGTGCCTGCGCCTTGTCCGACTGCGCCGCGAGTATTGCCTCGAGCGGATCGTTTTCTGCCGAGTACGCAGCCTGATGCAGTGCCGATCCGATGGTCATCAGCGTTACCAGAATCAGCAGAACTTTTTTCATGATTATTCCTCTCTCGTTCAGTAATCGCGGCTAAATTCCGATTTGCCGGCGCATTATTGAGTGGCAGTGAACTGGGTGCAAATTGATCTTCAGTACCATACAGGTGAGTGCGCGCCCGCCGATAAGGGATGAAATACGATCGTGGGCAAACCAGGATTAGCCGCGCATTCCCAGCGCGACCTGGACGGCGAACTCCCGTAGCGGACCACTCTTATTAAAGAGGGCCATGCCGATGCCGCGCAGCCGCGCCAGCGGCGTGATTTCATTGCTGAATAGCCGGTTCAGGCCGTCGATGAAGTGCAGCATGGACTTGTTGGCGACCTTCCTCGCCCGCTCATAACGGCGCAGCACGGGCACATCGCCGGGATGTTCGCCACTGGCCAGCGCCCTGGCAATTTCGTCCGCGAGCACCCCGGCGTCGGCCAATCCCAGGTTTGCGCCCTGCCCCGCCAGCGGGTGCACGGCGTGCGCCGCGTCACCGACGAGCGCGAGACCGTCCAGCACGTAGCGATCCGCATGTTGCGACTTCAGTGGAAACGATCCGCGCGGCCCGGATACCGAGAGATTGCCGAGAACGCCGTCCGTCGCGTCAGTCAGGAGCGCGCCGAGCTGTTCGTCACTCGCCGCTGACAGTTGCTCCGCCTTCTCCGGAGTCGTCGTCCAGACCGTCGACACGCGGCCATCGTCGAGTGGCAGCAGCGCGACCGGGCCATCGGGCAGAAATCGCTGCCACGCGGTGTTGCGGTGACTGATTTCGGGCTCGAGATGCGTAACGAAAGCGGTCTGCGGATATTTCCAGGTCTTTACCGTTATGCCCGCGCTATTGCGGACAAACGAGGAAGCTCCATCTGCCGCGATCAAGAGCTCCGGCATTGCAGTAATGCCCTCAGCATATTCGACTGCGTATCGGCTGCCACTTTGCTGCACCGACTTGAGTCGCGTTTCATAATGGATCGAGACCTCGCTTTTCTCGAGAGCGGCAAGTAACGCATCCTGGATCAGCACATTTTCCACGATGAAACCGAGCTGCGGCACGGCGAATTCGGCCGCGTCGAATCGCAGCGTTTCGGGCCCCTCGACGCTGCCGGTGGCGTCCCAGACCCGCATGTCGCGATACGGGCACGCCCGCGCCTCTGCGATCCTGTCCCAGACCCCGGCGTCTGCGAGCAACGAAGCCGTTCCGCAGGCAATCGCCGATACTCGCAGCGACACATCCGCCGCCCGCGAGAAGGCCGGTCTTTTCCCGGCATCGATAAGTGTAATGTTCAGTCGCCGGTTTGCATCGCGCTGTGCGAGCAACAGCGCGGTCGTGAGTCCCACCATGCCGCCGCCGGCAATGAGAATGTCGAAGTGGCGATTCATCCGAGTGGCACGCCGCGCGACAATCTGGGCAATCGCCCGGCCAGCCCCATCGTGTGTTTAGCGAAGGTCTTGCGCACACCCGGAAGCATATCGAAACCCAGCATGCCGAGGTCGCGCAGGATGCGCACGGAACGCCGCTGGTCGCCGAACAGGCGAACGATGCCATCGGTGATACGCACCAGTTTTTTCTGGTCGCTGCGACGCCATTTGGCGTAATTCTCGAGAATCGCGGCCGATCCCGGGTCGGGCGGTCCTACCTGAGCCGAACGGAGCCGACCAGCGTTTTCGATTCGAGCATCGAATATGCAGTCGCACAAGGCGGCGACATCCCGCATGCCCAGGTTGAATCCCTGGGCTGCGACCGGATGCAAGCCGTGCGCCGCATTGCCGATGACGACGCTGCGTTTGGAGATAAGTCCATTTGCCTTGGTCAGCGCCAGGGGATAGGCGGCGCGCTTGCCGATCCTGGAAAAGCTGCCGAGGCGGTAGCCAAACGCCTCCTGCAGGCGTTCGGTAAATGCCTCATCGCCAAGGTCCAGCAGTTCCCGCGCTGTGTCGGGCGGCACGATCCACACGAACGCCGCGCGATCGTCGGCAATCGGTAGCATCGCAATGGGTCCGGTCGGGGTAAATCTCTCGTAGGCGATATTCTCGGGTGGCTTTTCCGGCAACAGGTTACCGACCACTGCCCATTGCTCGTAATCGACCCGCGAGGCACTGATGCCGATCATGTCGCGCACGGTCGAATTCGCGCCATCTGCCGCGACGAGTAAGCGACAGCTGAGTTCACGTCGTCCCTGCGCCTCCTCGATTGTCGCGACAACCTCTGCCGCGGAAATCTTTACCGCACAGATTTTTGCAGGGCACATGAAGTCGAGCCCATCGACTTCGGCAAGCGCGGACTGCAGGACCTGCCCCAGCACGCGATTGATCACCACGTAACCCAGAGCTTCGACATTCTGCTCCGCGGCATCGATGTGAGAGAAGCCGAAATGTCCCTTGTCAGATACGTGAATGTGCTTGATGGGCGTGGCCGCGGCCACGATGTCGGGCCACAGCCCCATTGCTTCAAAAGTGCGCTGGCTGCTGCGCGACAGGGCTGTCGAGCGGTCGTCGAAACTCGGCTGTTGTGATGCACCGCGGGCGACCGCTTCGACGATACCAACGCGCAGCCTGAGCGGCGCAAGCGCCAGCCCCAGGCTGGTGCCGATCATGCCGCCGCCGGCGATGAGGATGTCAAAGTCTGTTTTGTTCGGGTTTGCCACGTCAGGCGGCCATCAGTTTTTCGATCTCGTCGGGATCCTTGGTCAGTCCTTTGCTGAGCACGTCCGGCCCCTTGCTGGTCACTGCGACGTCGTCTTCGATGCGCACGCCGATGTTGCGCCACCGTGCCGGGACTTTTCGGCTCGCGGGTATATAGATACCGGGTTCGACCGTCGTGACCATGCCGGGTTCGAGGAATCGCCACTCCTCGCCGACCTTGTAGTCGCCGACGTCGTGGACATCCATGCCTATCCAGTGGCCGGTACGATGCATGAAGTATTCACGATAAGCGCCATCACGGATCAACTTCGGCACCGTGCCGTCCAAGAGGCCGATCTTCCTGAGGCCCTTTGTGATGATCTTTACAGCCGCATCGTGAGGATCGTTCCAGTGATTTCCCTTGCGGGTCTTTTCGATAGCGGCCAGTTGCGCCTCCAGGACGATTTCGTATACGGCGCGCTGTTCGGGAGAATAGCGTCCGTTCACCGGAATGGTTCTCGTGATGTCGGATGCGTAATAGTCGTACTCGCAACCGGCATCTATGAGCAACAGATCACCATCGGCGAGCTGCGCATTGTTGTCGACGTAATGCAAGGTGCAGGCATTTGCCCCCGTGCCGACAATCGGCGTATAGGACCAGGATGCATCGTGCCGCCGGAATTCGTGCAGGTATTCTGCTTCGACTTCATACTCGTACATTCCCGGCTTCACGCGTGTCATCGCGCGCTTATGGGCGCTGACGGCGATCTTCGCCGCCTTGCGCATGGCGGAGATCTCTGCCCTGCTCTTATACAGGCGCATATCGTGCAGTATGTGATCGAGCGCGATGAATTCGTGCGGGGTATGGATGCCCTTCGCTTCCCGCAAGCGCAGCGACTTGACCCATTCGGTAATGCGATGATCGAACTCGGCAAACGCGCCCATCGTGTAAAACACCCGATTTCGCGTCTCGAGAATGCCGGGCAGGATGTCGTCGATATCGTCGATCGGGAACGAATCGTCCGCGTCGAAGTGCTCGACTGCACCTTTCGGGCCCGCCCTGGATCCGTGCCACAGTTCCTGCCCGCTGTCGCGGTCCCTGCAGAACAGGATGTACTCGCCGTTGTCGCGCCCGGGGGCAAGCAAGGCAACCGCATCGGGCTCGGCGAAACCAGTCAGGTAATAAAAGTCGCTGTCCTGCCGGTAACGATATTCGACGTCGCGATTGCGGGTCTTGATCGGCGCGCTCGGCAAGATGGCAATGCCGTCCTCGCCGACCATGCGCATGAGTGTTTTACGACGCTTGGCAAATTCCTTTCTGTTCATCATATTCAGGCCGGGATGACCCGACTCAGTGCAGCGAGCCCGATTTGTTTTGCGGCGGTGCGGACGCGGCACCGCGAAATTCGGCCAACTCTTCGTACACGAGTTGTGCTGCGACCCGAAGATATTCGACGAGTTCCGTGTAGGCATGATCGTTGCCTTCCACATCGTCTTCGTCACCGGCGGTCGCCCGCGAGATTTCGACCAGATCCTTGATGATGTCGGAGAGGGGATCACTGGCGAGACGTTCCCGCAGCTCCTCGCCATGCGTCTCGGACACGAGTCCGTGCAGAAACCCCTCGCACCATTGCGCCATCCCCGCGGCGCGCAGCTGCGCCGGAGCGTCGTCATTTGGCAACAGCAGCGTGAATTCGGACTGGCGTTCGGCGAGTTGTTGCCAGGTTGCTGCGCAAAGCGCCTCGAGCATTGCCTCGCATTCATAGCAGGCGCTACTTTCTGGATCGGTGTCCTGAAGCACCTGCGCCAGCCAGCGGGACGCGCCCTCGGCCCCGGCCAGGGCCAGCTGGCTGCACAGCAAACCGTGCGACTGTCCGGCGCTCCAGTTAGAGCCGCAACGGCGCAGCGCCATGTCCAGTTCATTGTGATCGATTATCAGTTCCGCCATCGTGGAGGTATTGAGTTTTGGGGCCCGGCCGGGCCGAATGATCCCATGTAATGGGGCATCTGGCCACGCAAATTAGCCCCTCTGCAATTGACGATTGATTCTGACGTTGCTCGGATCTATATTGCTCAAATGGCCGACGATACAAATGCCATGTTTGAGCACGAATTAAAGCGACTCGAGAAGCGCGTAGATGCTCTCGTTCAGGTCTGCGATCAGCTTCAGGACGAAAACCGCTCCCTGAAGCAGAGGCAGGATACGCTGACCGCCGAGCGCGCGACTTTGCTGCAGAAAAACGAGCAGGTACGGGCGCGCGTCGAAGCAATGATCGGGCGGCTGAAGGCAATGGAACAAGGAGGTTAGGCGGGAGGTAATGCAACTGCCGGGGCACAGCCCATGACCTTAAGCACCGCCTATTTGGAAGCTTTGCGTAAAATCTCTTGTTTCTGCTCTTCGTGGGCAGGGCTTGTGATGGAGTACCCGTATGAGTGATATGTATGCCCACGTCAGCGTTCGGATACTTGAAAAGGAGTACCAGGTTTCGTGCCCGGCAAACGAACGTACTGATCTCCTGGATTCTGCGGAAGCGCTGAACGCGAAGATGCGGGAAATCAGGGACAGCGGCAAAGTCGTGGGCCTGGATCGCATCGCGGTGATGGCGGCGCTGAATATGGCAAATGAATTGTTGCATGCCAGAGCAAGGGATGAAGCCCTGGAAGATGCCGTCGGGACCCGCCTCAAATTGCTTTCCGAGCGCCTCGAATCGGCGCTCGGCAATAGCCAACAATTGGACCTGTAGCACTGTAACTCGCGCCGAGTTTCGGTAAGCTATTGGTCTGGCGTCTCCTGCAGTGTTCGATGCTGGCCCGGTTACCTTTCGACCCTAAATTATTACCTCGGGGTCGTGCACTGTCGGCACCATTTGAGCAAAACCACTCAGGTGGTAAGCCTGTTGTTGCCACGGCTGACCCCACCTGTTGCTCCGGTTCGAGAGCGACGGTCGGTAACGGCACAGGCGGGAGACGTTTTCTCACCCTCGTCGATCCATTAATAAAGCACGATGTCGAAAACGCGTTCGCCGGCCCTATCCGCTGAGCACCAGCGTTTGCAGGCATCATTACGTGAATCTGCGCGCGCTGCGCGCGCGCGATTAGACCCGGATAAACGAGACTGGGCGTCAAAAAAAATTTCGGATACCGTCATTCGTTCTTCCTGGTTTCGCCGCAGTACATTCATCGGCTGCTACCTGCCGATGCATGACGAGGTCGACACCTGGCCGCTCATCGATCGCGCATGGCGGATGAAAAAGCGCATTTTTGCGCCCATCGTCGGAAAAAATTTCTCTATGCGCTTTCGCGAGGTAACGCCCGAAACCGAGCTCGAATTGAATCGGTATGGCTTTCAGGAGCCGAAAGACGGCGAATTTATAAAACCCCGGGCACTCGATGTCGTGATAACGCCCGTCGTTGCATTTGATGCCTGTGGAAACCGGATTGGTACCGGCGGCGGCTATTTTGATCGCGCATTTGACTTCCTCAAACATCGAAAATACCTGTTTCACCCGAAGCTGATCGGCCTGGCATTTTCTTGTCAACGAGTAGAAAAAATAACTCCAAACCCTTGGGATATACGGGTTTTTTGTGTCGTTGACGAAGCATCCTGAAGCAACATTACGAGCTTGAATTGCATCATTTCGCGCCGCGCATTTTTTTTGAGGTGGCCCATGTCAGCGTGCGTTTCGGATGCGTGTGCGTGTCCGTTTACGACAAAATTTTTGCTGCTCGAAGCGAAATTATTCGCCAAATTGCGACACTTTTTTTGCGCGTATAAATTTCAGTCGTTCGCAAAACCGATTTTTTCCTTTTTGGCGTTAATTTTGGCCAAAAATCGCAACTCAAAAAATGTTAACAGCATCACTTGACTTGCTGGATTTTTCGGTTTTGTTGTATATACTCAACGCCGGGTACCCGACACGGAGAAAACTATGGCTACCAAAAAGAAGTCTCGTAAAAAAGCTTCTAAGCGCAAGGTTGCGCGGAAGCGTAAGGTAACGCGGAAGAAGGCGAAGCGTAAGGTCGCCAAACGCGCTACCAAGAAGAAGGCAACGAAACGGAAGACAAAGAAAAAAGCTGCCAAGCGTAAGACAAAGAAGAAAGCAGCTAAGAAGAAGGCCAAACGCAAGACGAAGCGCAAAGCCAAGAAGAAGGCCAAGCGCAAGACGAAGCGTAAGGCCAAGAAAAAGGCTAAAAAGAAAGCCAAGCGCAAGACGAAGCGTAAGGCTAAGAAAAAGGCTAAAAAGAAGGCCAAGCGCAAGACGAAGCGCAAAGCCAAGAAGAAGGCTAAGAAGAAGGCCAAACGGAAGGCGAAGAAGCGGCCAGCGAAACGGAAAGCCAAGAAGAAGGCTTCCAAGAAAAAGCCGGCCAGGCGTCGTCGCAAGAAGTAGGCCGGAAGCCTGGAAGAGGAGTAGCCCGGCACCTGAAAATCAGATCGATCGACGGCAGCCAGGGTTACATAGCCTTCTTCCGCCAACCGAGACATGCCCGCATATGCGGGCATGTTTCATTTTAGAGCGGTAAAATGCCTTTCCAACGCATGAACCAGGACCAGAAAAAGCGAAACGTTGCCGAGGCCTCGCTGGACTACATCCAGAGTGGCACCGTGCTTGGCGTTGGCACAGGTTCGACGGTCAACTACCTGATCGACATGCTGCCGACCGTGAAAAACAAGATCGATGCGGTTGTTTCCAGCTCCAATGCGAGCACGGAGTTGCTCGAGAAACACGGCTTCGAGGTCTCGCTGTTGAACGATGTCGGCGACTTGGACCTCTACATCGACGGTGCCGACGAAGCTACGAAGCATCGCCAGTTAATCAAGGGCGGCGGCGGTGCGCTGACCCGCGAGAAGATCCTCGCCGGTGCAGCGAGGCGTTTCGTCTGCATCATCGACGATTCCAAGCAAGTCGGCATACTGGGCACGTTCCCCTTGCCTGTCGAGGTCATCCCGATGGCGCAGTCGTTCGTCGCCCGCAGGCTCGTCAGGTTCGGCGGCCAGCCGGTTTGGCGGGAAAATTTCCTGACCGACAACGGAAACCACATCCTCGATATCCATAATCTGCAGATTAGCAATCCCCCGGAGATGGAGACCCGCATCAATCAGATCCCTGGGGTGGTAACCGTCGGCTTGTTTGCACACCGGCCGGCGGATGTGTTGCTCATCGCAGACGACAGCGGGGTGAGGACACTGGGGATTTAAAAGTAAGTCCTCCGGGGATCGGGATTGACTCGCGCCATCCATGGCGCTCGCCCTGCGGGCAACTTCGCTTCGCTCAGTTGTCCAAAATCGTTGCAGACGATTTTGTGACGCAACACGTGCCTGTGTTGCGCCCTTCGGGCGTGTTCGCTCCGCTCGTAGGTCCGAATCGGCTGTGCTGCCGATTCGTCGCCGTCCCAATTCGCTCCCGGCGAATTTGTCACTCGGCCTGTGTATTCGATCCCGATTCGCCATGCCAAAAAATGAAAAGGGCCTCCTTAAAGGAAGCCCATTTCATATTTTGGCTGGGGGAGAGGGATTCGAACCCCCGTTGGCGG
>JBFFKF010000060.1:0-14328 GCA_041555515.1 Woeseiaceae bacterium | reverse complement strand
TGGCGCGCCCGGCAGGACTCGAACCTGCAACCCTCGGCTTAGAAGGCCGATGCTCTATCCGGTTGAGCTACGGGCGCTTCCAAATAAACGATTGGTCGGGGCAGCCAGATTCGAACTGGCGACCCTCTGCTCCCAAAGCAGATGCGCTACCAGGCTGCGCCATGCCCCGATGCCAGGTCGCTACATTGTAGCTTCCAGTCTGCGTACCGCCGAGGCAGTGCCCGGGCGGGGCACGATAATACGTGCCGGTACCCGGGCCAGTCAATTTGCCAGTGCCAATTATTTGACTGAAATCCAGTACTTAGCTTGCTGCTTTTGCCCCAGCGCGGGCTCTGGTATCGTCCCCGGATCTGTCGCTTGGACCTGGGGTAAACGCGCATGAAAAGGACGCTGTGCCTGGTGTTCCTGTGGGCTCTTGCGGCCACCGGCCTGACACAGGAACAGGTGCCCGCCCATCCGCATGTCAAGCTCGAGACCACCGAGGGCACCATCGTCCTCGAGCTCGACGGTCGCCGGGCGCCGATCACCACCATGAACTTCCTGCGTCTGGTCGACAGCGGCCATTACGATGGCACCGTGTTTCACCGCGTCATACCCGACTTCATGATCCAGGGCGGCGGTTTCACGCGCGACCTGGAGCTCAAGGAATCCGGCAATCCGATTCCGAATGAGTCCGGTAACGGCCTGACCAACATGCGCGGCACCATTGCGATGGCGCGCACCTCGAATCCGCACTCTGCGACAGCCCAGTTCTTTATCAACGTCAATGACAATAGTTCCCTGAACCCGCAGCCGGATCGCTGGGGTTACGCGGTATTCGGTTATGTCATTGAAGGCATGGAGGTCGCGGACAAGATCGTGAATGTGCGCACCGGTCCTGGCGGCCAGTTTGCCAAGGACGTGCCGGTCGCGCCGATCATCATTGAGAAAGCCTCCCGCGTCGTATACGACGACTAAAATCTCCCGGCCAGGGCCATGACATCTCTGTTTATTTCAGATCTGCACCTCGATGCCGAGCGCCCCGAGGTCACCAAGCAGTTCCTGGAGTTTCTCAAGCAGGAGGCGGTCAACGCCGATGCCTTGTATATCCTGGGTGACCTGTTCGAGTCCTGGGTAGGCGACGATGATCCGAACCCTCACTACGTGACCATCAAATCCGCAATCCGCAAGCTGAAGAGTCACCGCGTCAAGGTTTTTTTCATGCACGGCAACCGGGACTTTGCGATCGGCGAGCGTTTCGCGAACGAGACGGGCGTGCAACTCCTGCCGGATCCCTACGTCGCCGATCTTTACGGCGAACAGGTGCTTTTGAGCCACGGCGACGCCTACTGCACCGACGACGTCAAGTACCAGACCATCCGCAAGATGACCCGCGATCCGAAATGGCTCGCCAACATGCTGAAGAAACCATTGCGGGAGCGGCTGGCATTTGCCGCACAGGCCCGCGCCGAGAGCGCAAAACACGGCGGCACCGTTAACGAGAAGATTATGGACGTCAACCAGGCCGCGATCGAGCGTGCCCTGCTGCGCGCGAACGTCGACACGATGTTGCATGGGCACACGCATCGCCCGGGCATACACAGGTTTACGATCGACGGCGAACCGGCCGTGAGAATCGTGCTCGGCGACTGGTTCGAGCAGGGCAGCATCGTTCGCTGGGACAAGAACGGGCCGCGGTTGGAAGTGCTGCCGCGTTAGGGCAGGTAGCTCGATCTTTAGCTGCTGGAATCGTCGTACTAAAGGGCGGTTTTCTTGGCCGCAGACGCACCGGGGATCCCTGAGTGGAAGCGGAATTGCTCGTCGGGCGTGGTAATCAGGCTCGCTTCGAGGGCTTTGAGTTCATCTAATCGTGTGTCGCGTTGCGCCGCGTCGAGCTGTAGTTCCGACTCGGTGAATCCCAAGTAGTGTTCGAAGTGCCTGGCCTCCGAATCCAGGAGCCCCGCGTAGAATTTGCCGAGCTTGTCCGGCAGTCTGGGAATCAACGCAGCGAATCGCTCGCAGGACCGCGCTTCGATCAGGGCGCCGACCAGCAGCAGGTCCAGCAGCCTTTGCGGTTCGTGCTTGCGGACCGCGTCGCGCAGCGAGCCCGCATAGCGGGAGGCGGAGACGTGTTTGAACGGGATCGACATCTCCTCGAGGATCTTTCGAACCTGTTCGAAATGGCGCAGCTCCTCGCGCGCGAGCCGCGACATTTGTCGCGCAAGTGCCGGCCGCTCGGGATAACGGTAGATGAATCCGAGTGCCGTCGATGCCGCTTTCAGCTCGCAGTTCGCGTGATCGAGCAATAACTCCGGCAGCCGTCCGACGGCTTCCTCGATCCACTGGTCAGGCGTCGGCGTTTCGATGAACGCCGCGATATTTTCGGGGGCTGAATGCTTCACAGCCAACGCAGCACCCCGGCTGCGGTCTGGATGCGATCCTCGGGCTTCTTTGCCAGCAACGAATCGATGATCTGCTGGTATTTGCTCAGGCGGCGCGGCAGCGTTGGTATCGGCGCCTCGCTGTGCTTGAAGATGATGCCCATCGCATTGCGGTCCGTGAATGGCTTCTGACCGGTCAACATTTCAAAGAATATGACGCCGAGCGAATAGACGTCGCTGCGCTCATCGACTTCGTGACCGCGGCCCTGCTCGGGGCTCATGTAATAGGGCGTGCCGAAAATGCGTTCGCTGCCGGTGATCTCGTCCTGCTTGAACATGTGTTTTGCAAGCCCGAAATCGATCAGCGCTACGCTGCCATCTTCGCGTAGCATGATGTTACCGGGCTTCAAGTCCCTGTGCAGTATGCCGACATTGTGCAGGTTCGATAATGCGCTTGCGATCTGCCGGGTGAATTCGACGGCGTGTTTTTCCGGAATGCCGATTTCGAGCCTGTCTTTCAGGCTGCCACCCGGCAAATATTCCATTGCGATGTGCGCATGGTCGTCGCTGACACCGAGATCGTAGATTTTGACGATGTTCGGATGATTCAGTTCGGCAATCATTTCGTATTCCTGCAGGAAACGATCGAATGCGCCGACGCCTTCGGCAAAATCCGGAACCTGCCGCATGACCTTGAGCACCATCCTCATGCCGGCCGATTCTTTTTCTGCGAGATATACGGCGGAATGATCGCCGACCGCAAGGCGCTTCAGGAAGCGATAACCTTTGACCAGTGGCTGTAATCCACTGGCGAGATCGCCGACGAATAGCGAGTTCGTTGACGCAATGCGGCGTTTCGCAAGCAGCAACGAATTCATGTTGGTCACCAGCGCTTTGTGATCGATCTTGTCCCTGTCGAGGAACGCGCCCGCGCCCAGTTTGATGGCCACGTTCTTGCCACGTTTGCCGAAATAGATGACGGCGGGGAAACCCGGCTTTTTCGTGAATTGCTTCAGGGTGGTCAGCGGGTCCCGTTTGCCCTGCTCGTCACCGAGCAGAACGATGTCGTTGCCGGCGCCGGAAAACTCTTCAGGCAGGTGACCCGCTTCTACAGGATCGTAGGCGGAAATAATCGCGTCGGGCCAGTGCGTTGTGACGTGATGCATGAGCAGGCTGCGAAAGTCAGCCTGGCCGTCGATGATCATGACCTTGATGCTCATGACACCATATTGCCCGGATATTCTTGATTTTTACATGCCGACTTTTCTTACATGCCGACCGCAGTTTCAGCCTCGCTGGCTTCCTTGGCGATACTCAGGCCCGGTCGTTTCTGCTTGTCGGCACGCTCCAGCTTGGCCGAGTCGGAGCGTTGCTCCTCGAGCGCACGCAAGTAATCGTCGGTCACGTCGCCGGTTACGTATTCACCCGAGAAGCACGAGGTGTCGAATTGCGTGATGATTGAATTGTCGTGGCGCACCGAGCGAATGAGACCGTGCAGGTCCTGGTAAATGAGCCGGTCGGCGCCGATCAGTTCTTCGACCTTTTCGTTGGAACGGCCGTGCGCAATCAACTCGGAGACGGCCGGCATGTCGATGCCGTAAACGTTCGGATACCTTACCGGTGGTGCCGCGGAGGCAAAATAGACTTTTCGCGCACCGGCTTCACGCGCCATCTTGATGATCTGGCGGGAAGTTGTGCCACGCACGATCGAGTCATCGACCAGCAATACGTTCTTGCCCTTGAATTCGAGGTCGATGGCATTCAGCTTGTGGCGCACGGACTGCACGCGTTCCGCCTGGCCCGGCATGATGAATGTGCGCCCGATGTAGCGATTCTTGATAAATCCTTCCCGATACTTGACGCCGAGATGATAGGCGACCGGGACCGCCGCCGTGCGGCTGGTATCGGGAATCGGAATGACGACATCAATGTCGTGATCCGGCCATTCGCGAACGATCTGGCCTGCCAGCTGCGCGCCCATGCGCAGGCGGGACTTGTAAACGGATATGTCATCGACAATCGAATCCGGTCGCGCAAAATACACGTATTCGAAAATACAGGGCGAGTAACTGGTCGCTCCGTCATACGCGCGGCTGTGCATGACACCATCGTTCTCAATGAATATGGTTTCACCCGGTTGAAGGTCACGAAGCTTTTCGAATTGCAGCAGATCGAGCGCCACGGACTCCGACGCCACCATGAACTCGGGGCCCGCATCGGTCTCACGGCGGCCGACAACGATCGGCCTGATACCGTTCGGATCGCGGAACGCGACGATGCCGTGTCCGATGATCATGGCGACGACGGCATAACCACCGGAGCAGCGCCTGTGGACGGCGGTGACGGTATCGAAGATTTGCTCGGGCGTCGGCCGGCCGTTCGTCCTTGTCTGCAATTCGTGTGCGAAGACATTTAGCAGCACCTCCGAATCCGAAGTCGTGCTCAGGTGCCGTCGATCTTCTTTCGTCAGAAGTTCGGCAAGCTTGCCGTAATTCACCAGGTTTCCGTTGTGCGCAAGACAAATCCCGTATGGCGAATTGACGTAAAAGGGTTGTGCTTCGGATCTTTGCGCGCCGCCGGCCGTCGGGTAACGAATGTGGCCCATGCCGACGTTGCCGGTCAGGCGCATCATGTGGCGAGTACGGAACACGTCGCGAACCAAACCGTTGCTCTTGCGCATGTTCATGCCGTCCTCGCCCCAGGTTACGATGCCGGCGGCATCCTGCCCGCGGTGTTGCATAACGGTCAGTGCATCATAGAGCGCCTGCGCGACAGGTTTTTTTCCAACGATTCCGACGATTCCACACATATTTTTATTCTTGTATTGGCGTGCGTGGGCTACCCGGTGACTGCGGTGCTGAGTTTGATTCCATCCATCATTTCTTCGGGCTGCAGCATCTCCATACCTTTCGGCGCCATCACCTCGATCCAGTCAGCGACGGTCTCGGCATAGGGAATCAGCCGCGACTCGAGCCACCAGTTATCCGCATCGAATGCGGCGTAACGACCAAAAAGCGCGAACAGGCCTGCCAGCACTGCCGCTCGCAGGAAGCCGAAAACGCCGCCCAGGTACCGGTCTGTGCCCGTCAGGCCTGCCAATCTGACAATTTTCGAAATGCCCCAGCCTGCGAGTGCGCCCAGCGCAAGGACAATTACAAAAATCAGGGCGCGTCCCGCCCACATCTCGAATTCAGTTGAACCGATCGAGCCGCCAAGCCATCCGCCGGCATACGGTCCGAGGTGCAATGCCGACCAGATCGCGAGCAGCAGGGCCGCCATGGAGATTGCTTCCCGGACGATACCGCGAATGACACCAACGACAACTGATGCCAGTACCGCAACAATTATCACTATGTCGACTATGGTCATCAGAGATTAATCGTTACGCGATGCGCCGGGTTGACTGGTCAAGTTCGGGAGGATTCTAACAGAACGGTCATCAAACGCATCCCGGCATCGATTCTCTTCAGGGATGCGGCACGACCTGGCCGGAGTGACCGGACTTACCCAGGCGCGCTGCTATGGATTCCGCGCTTGCACGGTCCTTTTGCGGCCCGATCCGCACCCGGTGCAGTGCGCCGGAACCGGTATCGAGCTTGCTTAGAAACGCCGCGTAACCCTGGTCGCGCAGATCTTTGGCCAGTCTTTCTGCGTTTTGCTGATTGGAAAAACTGCCGAGCTGTACCGCCCACATGCCGGTTGCCGATTCAGCTGCCGTGTCGGCTTGAATGTCGGCAATTTGCGACGCAACGACGGAATCCTTCTTCACTTCCGCTTTTGCTTTTGGCGGCTCGGTCTTTAGGGGTTGCGGTTTCTGTTCCGCCGGCGGCGGCGTGCTTGTCGGCACGGGTTCCTGCCGGTCGCGATTCAGGACCACCGTCTGCATCACGCTTTGCTGCTGGCTCTGCTGCCCGGGTAGGGTCACCGCTTTGCTGATCATTTGCGGATCGTCCGGGCGCCCGTCCAGGAACACGGGTACAACCAGTACGGCCACGCCGACGAGTACGATCGCTCCGATAACGCGCTCTTTCAGATTTCTATCCATTGGTTCTTGCAAGAACTGCGGCCCTCAGCGGCGCTGAGTATAACGTATTGGGTCCGGGGTGCAGCAGCATTTGTTGCTTCCTCAAGGCGCGCTGCCTCGCAGCCACTGGAGCGCCGGTCCCACGGCATAAAACGAACCGGTCACCAGGATCAGTGCTTGCGCAGCGGCGCGGCGATCCTCGGCAGCGAGCGCCCCTGGTATCGAATCCGCGATCCGGCAGGGCTTGTTGTTGGCGTTGGCGATCTTCTGCGCCAGCGCTGTCGCCGGCTCGGCCCTGGTGCCGCTCAGCGGAACCGCGACCCAGGTATCGACCAGTCCCGCCAGCGGTTCGATGATGCCCCGGACATCCTTGTCGGCCAGCATGCCGACGATGGCCGTTACCGGCCCTTTGTGCGGCAGTTTTTGCAGCGAGCGGGCAAGCACCGCGGCGGACGCCGGGTTGTGCGCCACATCGAGTACCCAGGTGCGGCGCCCCGTGATGACCTGGAACCGGCCCTGCAGGCGGAGGCGCCCGAATGCATCGTTGACCTGTTCCGTCGACAGGATGTGCCCGAGCTTCATGGCCTCAATGAGGGCGAGTACTGCTGCCGCATTGTCTATCTGAATTTCGCCGGCCAGTGCGGGTTGGCGCAGCCCATGCAACTCGTGCTCGCGTCCGCGCCATGACCAGGAGCCGGCAGCATCTTCGCTTCTCTCGATGTGGAAGTCTTCGCCCGCAACGCGCAGATCCGCGCCGATGCTCGCGGCATGTTCCTTGATCACACCCGCATGTTCCACCGAGCCAAACACGGCGGGCGTTGCCGCACGCATGATGCCGGCCTTTTCTGCCGCAATCGACGCGGGATCCTTGCCGAGCCAGGCGGTATGATCGAGCGAAATGTTGGTAATCAGGCAGGCGTCGGGTTCGACCGCATTGACTGCATCGAGGCGCCCCCCCATTCCGACTTCGAGGATCAGGGTGTCGACACCTGCTTCGGCGAAAGCGACGAGCGCGGCCAGCGTTCCAAATTCGAAATAGGTCAGCGGCACATCCCGCCGCGCCGCCTGCACGCGTTTGAAGGCAGCGATAATGTCGGCATCGCTTGCCTCGATCCCGTCGATACGGATGCGTTCGTTATAGCGCAACACGTGTGGTGACGTGTAGCACCCGGTCTTGTGCCCCGCTGTCGCGAACAGCGCTTCGAGCATGGCGACGCTGGAGCCCTTGCCGTTGGTTCCCGCAACATTGATGACGCGCTCCGCGCGTGGCAGATCAAGTTCATCAAGCACTACGACGATACGATCGAGACCGAGGACGATTTCTCGCGGCGAAAGTGTCTCGAGCCAGGGCAGCCAGTCGGCGAGGGATCTGAACGAACCGGTCTGGTTCATGCCGGGTTTCTTTTTTTGACTATTCGGTCTCAACCGCCGGATTGGGGCGGTTTTCGAACTTTGCGAGCAGATCGGCGACTTCTTCCCGCAACTTGCGCCGGTCGACGATCATGTCGATTGCGCCGTGATCAAGCAGAAACTCGCTACGCTGAAACCCGTCCGGAAGTTTCTGGCGAACCGTCTGCTCGATGACGCGTGGTCCGGCAAAACCGATGAGCGCTTTCGGCTCGGCGATATTCACGTCCCCCAACATAGCCAGGCTTGCGGACACGCCACCGGTGGTCGGATCGGTCAGCACCGAGACGAACGGAATTCTCATTTCTCCGAGCACCGCGAGCGCCGCCGAAGTCTTCGCCATTTGCAGCAGTGAAAACAATGCCTCCTGCATTCTCGCCCCGCCGCTTGCCGAAAACACGATCAACGGCACCCGGTTTTCAGCACAATAATTGGCGGCACGGCAAAACCGTTCACCCACCACCGAGCCCATCGAACCACCCATGAACCCAAACTCGAATGCACAGGCAACAATTGGTCGGCCGAACAATCGCCCTTTCACTGCGATCATTGCATCCTTTTCGCCGGTTTGTTTCTGCGCCTGCGAGATGCGGTCGCGATAGCGTTTACTGTCACGAAAACGCAGCGGATCCTGCGGCTCCAGGTTGCCGGCTATTTCTTCCTGTGTGTCGGGATCCAGGAAGAATTTCAGTCGGGTCCTTGCGCCGATGCGAATGTGGAATTCGCATTTGGGGCACACCTGGAGATTGCGTTCCAGCTCGGTCCGGTACAGCTGCGCATCGCATTCGGGACACTTGATCCATACGCCTTCCGGTACGGAACGCGTCCGTTGCTCGGTCTTGATGCGGGATGGCATCAGTTTCTCAAACCAGCTCATAGGCCCGCATCATAAACGAATCTCGCCGGGGACGGACCCCGCCGGGACATTGAATCGCGCCGGGTAGTCAACCGCAACCAGGGTAAGCCCGTGCGCCGGCGCAGCCACGCCTCCCTGCTTGCGATCCCGGCTATCCAGCACCGACTTCGCCCAGGCGGGTTGCTCCTCGCCTTTACCGATGGCGACCAGCACCCCCGTTAAATTCCTGACCATGTGTTGCAAGAACGCGTTCGCCGTGACCGTGATCGACAGCCATTCGCCGTCCCGCACTATCTGCAGACTGCTTATTTCACGGACCGGCGTCGACGCCTGGCAGCCGGCCGCCCTGAATGCGGAGAAGTCATGTTCGCCAAGCAGACATTCGGATGCTTCGTGCATCGCCTGCTCGTCCAGTGATTCGAAAACCCACCAGGCACGATTTCGATAAAGCGCCGAGCGCACGGGGCGATTCAGAATGAGGTAGCGGTAACTGCGGGACGTTGCAGAGAATCGCGCGTGAAAATCTTCGTCGACGAATGCGACCCAGTTCGCGTTGATGTCATCGGGCAATGCGGAATTAATGCCGAATAACCAGCCGCGTTGCGTGCGTTCCGCAAGGGTATCGAAATGAGCAACCTGGGCGGAAGCGTGTACGCCGCTGTCGGTTCGCCCGGCACAAATGACTTCGACCGATTCGTCGGCGACGCTGGAAACTGCTTCTTCGACCAGGGTCTGGATACCGACACCAGATTTCTGACGCTGCCAGCCGTTATAAGCGGTGCCGTCGTATTCGATGCCGAGCGCTACACGCATGGTCGTGGACTAATGATGGAATGACGCAAAACACCCCTGGAAGGGCGGTAGCTTATCCGGACGGCATCGATTCCAGTAATTGCTGCGCCTGTTGACGCTGGCCTTCGTCGCCCTCGTTCAGCACCTCTTCGAGGATGCTGCGCGCGCCGTTGGGGTCACCCATGTCGACATAGGCGCGTGCGAGATCGAGCTTGGTGCCAATCTCGGTCATCGTACGCGCTTCGTCCGAATCGTCTGCAATTTCCTCAGCCGAGGCGGCCATCGTCGGACTGTCATCGCCGATGTTCAGGTCGACGGCATCAGGATCGATATCGGTCTGCGTGACGTGGGGCATCTGGGCCGTTTCGGCGTCGCGATCCGCATCGGCGCCGTCACCTGTCTGGGTGACTTCGAGGATGCCGGTCAGATCGTCCTCGTCGACGTCCGCTGCAAGCTCGCCGCCGAGGGCCGGTACTTCGCCGGTCTCGTCAATTTCTTGTGTCTTGGCGAAGTCCAGGTCAACGTCGGGAGCAAGCACGGTCGATTCGTCGCCGTCCAACGACGCGAGCATGGTCTCTTCCTCGTCGCTCAGCGATGCGCCGACGTCACTCGAGGTGTCGACAGCCATGTCTTCGCTCAATGCCTGGGTCTGTCCCGTCGCATCGAGCAAAGCAATATCGATCTCGACGTCGGTATCATCGATCGACTTGGAGTCTGGGAGTGCCAGGTTGGTATCGGTTGGGTCCTCGAGCGCCGGCATCTCGCCGGTTGCTGCGGACTCGTCATCGATTTGCAGCGCTTTTTGTATACCGGTTGCCCCCAATTGCTCTTCACCAACGGCCAGGTTCTTGCCGGTGATCGTCAGGTCGTCGATGGTCTGGGATTCCGATGTTTCGTCGAGGCTCGAGATCTGATCTTCCAGGTCGTCATCGCCCGCGATCTGCGTATCGTCCATGCCCTCGAGATCGAGGCCGAGATCGTCGAGATCGATTTCCGCCGTCGCATCGGCAGCCGGCCGCGAAGCGGTGGCTTGCTCGTCATCGAAGACGCTCGCAATTTCCGTAGCGTCGTCCGCCGTCGACGGCATCTCACCGGTTGCATCTAGAGAATCAAACTGTTGTTCGATCGTCGGCGCATCGGAACCTGCCAGCGGCATTTCCGAAGTGTCTTCCTCGAGGAAACTATCGACGGTCGGAGATTCTGCGCCTTCCTCCCCGAGATCGATGACTTCGGCCTGGCCGCTCGCGCCCGCCTCGAAATCGATATCGAGACCACCGCCCTCGTCGGTCAGGGCATCGAATGACAGGTCGACTGCCTGCGTCGCGTCGCCCTCGGTCGCTTCGAAATCTATGTCGAGTTCACCAGCGTCCTCTCCGCCTTCAAACGAGAGATCGACAGCCTTCGTCGCCGCGGCAGGGCTGACACCGGAGAATAATTCGTGATCGGCGGCAATTTGCTGGCCCATGATGACGATCTTGTCCCATTCGGGATTTGCCTCGCCGCTCGTGACACCACGCAACTTGCCGGCGGCGTCGACGAACGCGTCCCGGTTGCCCCAGACGAAATAAATTTCACAAAGCTTCGCCAGTAGATCTTCGCGGTCCGGTTCCACTTCGAGCGCGCCGTTGATCAGGTCGGCAGCTTGGTCGTAGAGACCATAAGCCATGTGGAAATCGGCTTCGGCGACCGGATCTGCCTGATCGAGATTGATCGCGGTGTCACTGTGGAAGGTGTCATCGAGCAATGTGTCGGGCGTTATCTCGGCGACCGGCGACTCGTCGACCATCGAGGCAATGTGTTCTTCCACCGGTTCCTCGATCGGAACCTCCGCGGTGTCGTCCAGCGGCATGTCCACCGACGTTGCCGCCGATATGTCCGCTGATAAATCCGCCGGAACCTCTGCCGTTTCATCGAGCCCCGCCGAGAAATCTGTTGCCTCCAACTCGTCGGCTGCCGGCATCTCGAACGTATCTATCATCGAATCTTCGACGGGGCTGTCGATGGCGGGCTGGGCTGCAGTCGCCTCGACGATCGTTTCCGTGACGCTGGCCTGCTCTTCCACTGCCGGCATTTCGAAAGTTTCGGCCATCGAATCTTCTATCGAGCGCGGTGGTGTGGTTTCCTGCTCGACCACGACAATAGCGGAATCGTCTTCCTTGGCCAGCGCGCGCAGGCGCTCCGTCGACGCCATCGTTTCATCATCGATGTCATCCTGCTCCAGCGATTCCCACATGCCGGTGGAATCTTCGTCTTCGCCGCCGCCGGCACGTCGCGCGAACCACACCAGGAGGCCGACCGCGATGATGAGCGCGCCGCCGATAATTCCCCAGATGCTGTTGACGTAGCCGAGAATCGTGTCGAGCAGGCTGACACGGCGCGGTGGCGTATCCACGAATTCCGCGGTGGTCGGCGCAGTATCTTCGGCCCCGGCCACTGTGTCCTCGGCCGTATCTGCGGCGAGATCCTCATCGGCCACCAGATCCTCGTCGACGGCCGTCGGTTCGAGCTCATCGTCGGCAAATTCATCCGCGACCAACTCGTCGTCGCCCTCATCGACGAAGGGATCCTCGAAGGTTTCATCGGCCAGCGCTTCGTCAACCACGTCCTCGACCGGCAATGGCTCGGGCGGCTCCTCGCCGCGAAGCTCGGCCAGCTCGGCACGAAGCGCCGCCAGCTCGTTGTCGGTCAACACGATCAGAGAATCCTGGTGATCGGCCATGAGCGCTTCGATTTCGTTGATTCTTGCCTCGTCCGCGTCGATCAATACCTGTGCCGGATCTTCTACCGCCGGTTGGTCGACATCGTCATCGAACACGCCGACATCGTCGTCGGGTGGCAGCAGTGTCAATGCAGGCTGCGTTTGCGTATCGATATCCGGGGCCGCTCCGCCCCAGGCGGCGTTTTGCCGTTGAACCTCGGCAAGGGCGTCGCCTCGGCTTATGCGAAAGATTTCGTCCGCGCTTGGAATCCTGAGCGTTGCTCCCGCAGACATGATGTTGATGTTGCCGGCAAATGCTCCAGGGTTGGCTTCGAAGATCGCCAGCATTGTCTGATTCATCGACAGACGGGAATCCGGCCGCACTCGGGACGTAATGGACCACAGGGTGTCGCCGCGCAAAACCAAGACTTCGCCGCCGGACGTCGTATCGAAGTCGGCCTCCTCGAAAGCCGGTTCCGGCGCAGGCTCGAAAACGGGCGGTTCTTCTACCGGAGCGACTGGTTCGGCTTGCTGCACCGGCGCCTGCACGACGGGTTCCGGTTGCATGGTTGGCGCCGCTTGTTGTGGTGCCGGTCGCCGTATCTGACCGCTGTCCGTTTGCGCTGCGCGCGTCGGCGCTGTAATCGCTGGCGTGGATTGTGTAACGGGCGGCGGAGCAAACGTCGGCGGATCGAGCAGTACGGTATATTCACGCAGCAATCGTCCGCGCGTCCAGCTTGCCTCGACAAGAAATGTAATGAATGGTTCTGTTACGGGTTCAACCGAAGTTATCGAAACGATATTACCGTCGCCGCTACCCGGCCTGATGATTCGGAATTGCAAGCGTGACAAATACATCGGGCGATCGAGACCGTAACGTTCGAACGTTTCCGCAGACGCGAGTTGAACGCGGAGGTTTTCCAGCTCATCGGGAGTTACAGACAGCAGCTCGATCTCTGCTCGCAACGGCTCGTTCAATGCCGAATTAAGGCGTATTTCTCCGAGCCCAAGGGCCCACGACTGACTCGCAAGCAGCAATACTGGCAACAGCCACATGCGATTGAGTCTTGGCGACATAGTAATACTCTCCAGCTCCCCGATGCCTGTCAGAACCGGCCGGTCCGGAGCCTGAAATTCGAATAAATCAGACCCTTAATCATAGCGGGGCAACTATACTTTATAAATGGTTTTTAACCAATATTTCAGCTATTTGGACGCTATTTAGAGCGGCGCCCTTACGAATATTGTCGGACACTATCCACAGATTCACGGCGCTCGGATGGCTGATATCGTCCCGCACCCGACCCACGTATACCGGATCGTTTCCGGAGCTCTCGGTGACCGCGGTGGGATATTCACCGGTCGCCGTGCCGTCCATGAGCTCGACCCCGGGCGCTTTTCGCAGCAGATCGCAGACTTCGTCAGCCGATATCTTGGTCCTGGTCTCGATATTTACCGCTTCGGAGTGTCCGTAGAAGACCGGAATACGGACCGTCGTTGCATTGATCGCAATGTTTTCGTCGCCAAGAATCTTTCTTGTTTCCCAGACGAGTTTCATTTCTTCCCTGGTGTAACGATTTTCCTCGAACACATCGATATGCGGAACGGCATTAAATGCAATCTGTTTTTCATTGCCTGAAATGTCCAGCGGTTTGCCGTTTAGCAACGCCGCCGTTTGCCTCGCGAGTTCTTCGATCGCACGTCGACCCGCACCGGATACCGATTGATAAGTTGCAACATTGATGCGATCGATTCCCGCCGCATCGTAAATCGGCTTCAATGCAACAACCATTTGAATGGTCGAGCAGTTCGGATTCGCAATGATGCCTCGTTGCCCATGGTCCGCAATTTTTTCCGGATTCACTTCCGGCACAACCAGTGGAATATCGTCTTCGTAACGAAACCGCGAAGTATTATCGATAACGATACAGCCGGCCGCCGCTGCCTTGGGAGCATAAACTTCGGAAACGGAAGCGCCGGCGGAAAAAAGGGCAATCCTGCATTTTGAGAAATCGAATTCTGCAAGATCCGAAACTTTCAGCGCTTGATCACCGAAGTAAACAGTTTTACCGATGGAGCGTTCGCTGGCGAGCGCATGGGCCTCGCCGACCGGAAAATTCCGCTCCGCAAGAATATCGAGCATGGCCTCGCCAACAACGCCGGTCGCACCAACGACAGCAACATCGATTGC
>JBFFKF010000059.1:0-14355 GCA_041555515.1 Woeseiaceae bacterium | reverse complement strand
TCGTGGACCTCGGAACCGTTCCGGGGCTGAACCGGGGTTTTGCAGATGCGCCAGGAGCTTCTTGCCCCAGCGTCTCACAGCCCTCGGCCCCACCCCCTCGACATTCTGCAGACTCTCGAGATCCGAGGGTGGTTTTTCGGCGAGATACAACGAGGTCCTCGGCGATGCGTATGCCGCGGAGGGCGCATATGACAAGGCGGAAGCGGCATACCAGGCCGCGCTCGCCGAAAGCCGCAACCTGCGAACCATCGACAACAACCTGATACGGCTCAAGCTCAATGATCTTCCTGACCCGGCGGAGCTGGCGCAGACATCCGAAGCGATCGAAAGCGCCATTGATGAAGGCAATGTCGCGGAAGAGGTCACGGAAGAAGCCGAACAAACTGTGGCACCCGAAACGCAGGAAGAAGTCCAGCCGGAGGCCGGGGCCGAACAATGAGCTTTCCGTTATCGCAACGCGACAGCCTGTGGCGGCATTCATTGTCGCTCCGCCGCATTGCGATTCTGTTTCTGGCGGCGCTGTCGATTGCCGGTTGCGCGTGGTTCGGCGGTGACGAGGACGAAGAGTTAAAACCGACGGAGCTGCTCAAGTTCAAGGCGACACTGGACGTAAAGCGTATCTGGTCGACCAAGGTCGGCGACGGTACCGAGTTCCTGCGCATCGCGCTGAGTCCCGCCGGTGACGGCAATCGTATTTACGCGGCGTCCTACGATGGCAAGGTTAGCGCCTTCGACCCGGGGGACGGCGACCGGATCTGGCGCACCGAGGTCGACGCAACCCTGTCAGCGGGTCCAGGCGTCGGCGACGGACTGGTCGTCGTCGCCGGATACGACGGTGACCTCATTGCTCTCTCGGCCGAGGACGGGGCCGAATTATGGCGGGTCAACGTTGCCGGGGAGTCGCTTGCCAGGCCCCTGGTCGCCGACAACTCCGTGATTGTCTACACGATCGACGGCAGGCTTCGTGTTTTCTCAGGCTTCGACGGAACGGAACGCTGGTCGCTCGAACAAAGTCTGCCGGCGTTGACCTTGCGTGGTTCCGCATCGCCGATCATCGTCGGCACGACAATCGTTGCCGGCTTCGACAACGGCCGGCTGCTGGGAATAAGCCTCGATGACGGTTCAGAGCAATGGGAATCCATTCTCACGCCGCCGTCGGGTCGCTCGGATCTCGACCGCCTGGCCGATGTCGACGGCAACATGGCCGCTGTCGGTCAGGACGTGTACGCAACCGGCTATCATGGTCGCGTGGCATCGCTGGCCGTCGAGTCCGGTCAGGTGCTGTGGGCAAGAGAGATTTCCGGCCTGGCGGGATTGACTGCGGACTGGAACAACATCTACGTCGCCGGCGAAGAAGGGGAATTGCTGGCGCTGTTGCGGCGAAACGGAGATGACGTATGTCGCCAGGAAGCGCTGGTGCGCCGCGAACCGACGGCGCCCGTGGTGTTCGGCACGGCCGTTGTCGTCGGCGATTTCGAAGGCTATGTGCATTTCTTCAACAACTTTGACGGCAGGCCGCTTGCACGCCTTCGCGTCGGCAAGGGAATGATCTCGCACGCACCGGTGGTTATCGGTGGGCGCCTGTTCGTGCAGAGCGAGTCCGGCACGCTCTCGGCGTTCGAGTTACCGGTACCGGAACGGCCGGCTGACGCGAACGAAACGACCAGCGCAAACAACTAACTTATGGTCGTCGAAAAATGCTTCCTGTCATCGCACTCGTCGGTCGGCCCAATGTCGGCAAGTCGACACTTTTCAATCGCCTGACCCGTTCGCGCGACGCCCTCGTCGCTGACTATCCCGGCCTCACCCGCGATCGCCAGTACGGTTTCGGCAGACTCGGTCCCGTGCCGTATCTTGTTATCGATACGGGCGGCGTTGCCGGCGGCGAGGAGGGCATCAGCGGACTCATGGTCGAGCAGACGCTGCGCGCGCTCAAGGAAGCCGACGTGGCAATCGTCATGGTCGATGGCCGCAGCGGGCTGACGGCTGCGGACGAGCACGTCGCCGAACTCGCACGCAAGCACGCGAAGAAAACCTGGCTCGCCATCAACAAAAGTGAGGGGCTGGAAGCGGATATGGTTGCCGCAGAGTTTCATGCGCTCGGCCTCGGCGAACCGATTGCCATATCGGCGACACACGGTGACCGCGTCGGCGCAATGATGGATGAAGTGCTGGCGCCATTTACAGGGACGACAGAAGCGGAGTTGCCGCAACCGCATAAAGAAGAGGAAAAGAAAGCGCTGCGCATCGCCGTCATCGGGCGGCCCAATGTCGGCAAGTCAACGCTGATCAATCGCCTGATCGGCGAGGAACGGCTGGTCGTTTACGATGAGCCGGGAACGACCCGCGACAGCGTGACCGTGCCATTCGAACGCGACGGCAAACAATACGAGCTCATCGATACTGCCGGTGTGCGCCGTAAATCCAAGGTGCACGAAGCGATCGAGAAGTTCAGCATCGTCAAGGCGCTGCAGGCGATGGAGCGGGCCCAGGTCGTCATCGCGATGCTCGATGCGCGGGAAGGTGTCACCGAGCAGGACGTCAGCCTGATCGGACTGGCGGTCGAGCGGGGACGTGCCCTTATAGTCGTGATCAACAAGTGGGACGGGCTCGGTCAGGAGCAAAAGCGTCACGTAAAAGACGAGCTCGAGCGACGCCTGCCGTTCCTGGATTTCGCGGAGCGATTCGCCATTTCCGCCCTGCACGGCACCGGCGTCGGTGATCTCCTGCCCGCCGCAGAGCGTGCCTACAGCGCCGCCACACGCGACCTGCCGACGGCCGATCTGAACCGGGAACTCGAGGATGCGGTCACCGCGCATGCTCCGCCCATGGTCAGAGGGCGACGCATCAGACTCCGCTATGCCCACCAGGGCGGGCGCAACCCGCCGGTGATCGTCGTTCACGGCAACCAGCTGGATAAACTGCCTGAGGCATACCGGCGTTACCTCGTGAATCGATTTCGCAAGGCTTTCAAACTGCAGGGCACACCGGTACGAATATCTTTCAAAACCGGGGATAATCCGTTCAAGGGCAGGCGCAACAAGCTGACGCCGAGACAACAACAAAAGCGAAGGCGCCTGATGAAACATGCCAAGAGGTGAGCAAGGATGACCGTCCCCTCGAAAATCGCGCAGGTCGAAGGACGCTTCCCGATGCATCGCGGCGGAAGCCTCGAGTCACCGCAGATCGCCTATGAGACCTGGGGTGAACTGAAAGGAAACGGTGAAAACGCGATCCTTCTGTTTACCGGATTATCCCCGTCCGCGCACGCTGCATCGTCGCCGGACAATCCTGCGGCCGGGTGGTGGGAAGACATGATCGGATCCGGTCTGCCACTGGATACCGATCGTTACTTCGTCATTTGCATTAACTCCCTCGGCAGCTGTTTCGGCTCGACGGGTCCCGCAAGCATCAACCCCGAGACCGGGGAACGTTATCGTCTCAGCTTTCCAGTGTTGACGCTCGAAGACGTTGCCGAAGGCGGCTACGAGGTCTGCAAGCACCTGGGAATCGAAAAAGTCCACACGACGATCGGACCGTCGATGGGCGGCATGAGCGCGCTCGCTTTCTGCGTGCGCCATCCCGGCATGAGCGACCAGCTGCTTTCCATTTCCTCGGCGACTCGCGCAACGCCGTTCGCAATCGCGGTCCGTTCGCTGCAACGGGAAATGATCATCAAGGATCAAAAGTGGAATAACGGCAACTACGATCCCGAGAATCCACCGGTCGTCGGTCAGCGGCTCGCCAGGAAACTCGGCATGATGACCTACCGCTCTCCCCAGGAATGGGAACAGCGTTTCGGCCGTGAGCGCATCTCGTTCGAACAGCACGCCGACAATCCGTTTTATGGCGACTTCTCTGTCGAAAGCTATCTCGAGAACCACGCCAACAGGTTCACCGGGCAGTTCGACGCCAACTGTTACCTGTATCTGTCACGCGCCTCGGACCTGTTCGATCTCGCCGAGCACGGTGGCTCGCTCGAAAGCGGCTTTTCCATACTCAAGCTGAAACGCGCGTTGGTGATCGGTGTGACGACCGATATCCTGTTTCCGCTGCACCAGCAAAAAGATCTTGCGGAGGGACTGAGAGCCGTTGTTCCGGATGTGGAGTTCATAACGCTGGACTGCATCAAAGGCCACGATTCCTTTCTCGTCGATATGGACGCCTTCCGCCCGGTCATCGGCCGATTTTTCGAGACTTTCAATCGAAGCTAGCCAACGAATATCGTTGGCTTTTCAGTCGGACATCACCAGGATTCAACGTTCCCTTTTTCCCCGAAAGCGGGCATTCAGCTAGGCTTGGTCCAAAGGGCCGCAACCCATAGCGGACATTCGACTCTACATTTCCTAAGCCGAATCTACCGCCTGTTAGGTACATTTCCGAATTGACGCAAATCGGCCCCCCGCCGATAAAGGCGATGTTTGTAGACCTTGCCCTGGCATGAAGAACGCACTACAAATAGTCCTTATCACTTTCATGCTGGCGTCATGTGGTGGGGGCGGCAAAACCGAAGCACTTCCGCCACCGGTCAACACGAATCCAGCGGAAGATCTTGCGCTCGCTCTGGAAGGGCTGGCACTCGACGATTTTTTTGAGGAGTCCTTCAAGGCGCTAATGCTACGCGACCCTGAAGAGGTGATCTCGCTGGCGTTGACCAACCTCTACCCGATTCAGGGTGTCGAGCTCACGAATATCTCGGATGACTTTGTGCGCGATAACTACGCGATGTACGCGGTCATTCTCGACAAGTTGTTGAGCTACGATCGCGCCAGCCTCGGCGAGAATGACAAGATTTCGTACGATGTTTATCGATGGTATTTGCAGGACAGAATCGACAAAGAGCAGTTCTTCTACCATGACTTTGTTGCTTCGTATGGAGTTTTTGGAATTCAGCGAGACACACGACTGTTCTTTACCGACATTCATCCTCTGGCGAGCCGCCAGGATGCCGAGGACTACATTACCCGGCTTGGGCTGATACCGCGCAAATTCGCGCAGCTCGAGGATCATCTCAGGAGTCAGCGCGACGCTGGCATTGTCGAGCCACTCATCACTTTGAATTTCGCGGCCAGCCAGGTTAACTCGGAAGCGCAAACCGTGGCATCAGCCAGCTCGTACTTCACAGTGTTCCGTGACAAGATCGCCGATATCTACGGTCTCTCGGCGGACCAACGTCAGAATCTGGAAAGCGAAGCTTTGGCGGCCGTACAAAACAGCGTCATCCCCGCATATCAGGCCCTGTACACCACACTCGATAATCTTCGCAGCGCCGCACCGCCTTCAATTGGCGTGGGGCAGTTTCCGGCCGGTCCCGCCTACTACAGTTATATTCTGGGGCATCACACCACGACGGATCTGACAGCGACGCAAGTTCACCAACTTGGCCTGGATGAGTTGCAACGCATCCAAAGTGAGATGCGGTTGGTCTTCGACCAACTCAACTATCCACAAAACGAGACGTTGCAGCAATTGTTCGATCGACTTGCCACAGACGGCGGCATCATTCCGGCTGCCGACGTGTTAGCAACTTATGAGGACCTGATCGTCTTCGCCGACCAGAACCTGGATCAGGCCTTCGATGTGTTTCCGACAGCCGATGTCATCGTCATCGCTGTGCCGTATGGTGGCTTCTATCTTGGGCCATCTTTCGACGGCACCCGGCCTGGGGCGTTCTATGCCGGTACGCAGATTGACGAGCCTTACTACAGGATGCCGTCAGTGACGTTTCATGAGACGCTCCCGGGGCATCACTTGCAGGTTTCGCTCGCGGGGGAAGCCAATGTACCGTTTTTTCGGCGAATTATTAGAAGCACGGCGTTTGTCGAGGGTTGGGCTCTGTATGCCGAAAGACTCGCCTATGAATTGGGTTGGTTTGACGGTGACCCGTATGGAAATCTCGGTCGGTTGCAATGGGAGGCCCTGCGTGCGGCGCGACTGGTCGTCGATACCGGCATCCATTACCTGGGTTGGTCTTTCGATGAGGCCGTTCAATTCATGGACGACAGCGTCGGCTTTACCACGGAGTCAAATCAGGCTGCGGTCGCCCGATACAGCGTCATTCCCGGGCAAGCAACCGCATACATGATTGGCATGTTGAAGATTTTAGAAGTTCGGCAGCGTGCGATGGACGAATTGGGCAACGACTTTAATCTGTTTGATTTCCATCGAACAGTGCTCGGCAACGGCGGTGTGCCGTTGCCGGTACTGGAGCAGGTTGTTGATGCCTACATAGCGGAGCAGCTCGATACCCCTTGATAATGGCCCCAATCCGAAGTCAATCGGCTCGCGTATCCAGACTGCGGCACGACCCCGAGCAGTATCGGGCTGAGCGATGACCCCGGTTTATGCAGGTTTTTCTTCATCCGACAAATGTCCGCTTTCGGGAAAAGTGGCCGGTCGATCTCGTTGACCGAACAGTGTTCTTACGGTTGTATCTGAGCTTGTACGGTTAATCTGTCAGTAGCAGGGCCGGATCAACGGCGGTGCCGTTCAGATAGGTCGCAAAGTGCAGGTGCGCGCCGGTGACGCGGCCGGTGGCGCCGACTTTGCCGATTGGCGTACCGGTCGATACCAGTTCCCCTTTGTCCACACCGATTTCACTCAGGTGGCAATACAGGCTGATAAAGCCCTGGCCGTGGTCGATGATGATCGTATTGCCGTTGAAAAAATAATCTCCGATTGCGGTGACCACGCCACCCATCGGCGCATTGATCTGCGTGCCGCTAACGGCCGCAATGTCCATTCCCTTGTGAGGCGAGCGTGGCTGCTCATTAAAGAAACGCTGCAGGCCAAAGCTGGAGCTGCGACGTCCGCCGACCGGTGCCTCGAGGCTCACGTCGTCCAAGGGCGCATCGCGCCATCTGTTAAGAGCAGCATTAATGATGTCCCGCTCGGCGACTATTCGCTCGAGTTCTTGCGGACTCGGGTCGACGTATTTGCGGTCAACCGTCAGGTGCTGCTCTTCGTAAGTGTTTTCCCGAAGATCGAATTCAATCTCCTGTACCGGCCTGTGCGGCACGGACACTATTGCCGACAACTTGCCGGGCGCCGCCTGCTCGAGAGGAATGCCGATGACGGCGAGCCATTCGTTTTCCGCCTCGAGTACCAGCGCAGTATTGCCGTTGACGGTCACCGTCGGTCTGTCCGCGCCCGGCGCGCCCGGAATGCGCACGACCGCGATCCCGCCGGGCCACGGCGAATGCTTCGGTACGGCGAGGGCGCTCGTGGCAAGTAGCGCCGCCAGCACGAGTACCAGGCTACGAGTTATCCTTTTTGTCCGTTGTCGATTCATTCACAGTTGCTCGTAATTCACCGCGGGCGAGTTGTGCACGGATACCTGCGCCGGGGCCGACTTGTGCGGCATCGGTCAAGATTTTCCCCGACGCTTCATCGGTGACGATTGCATAACCGCGATCCAGCGTAGCAAGCGGGCTGACAGAGTCGAGTGCACGCGTCGCAAGTCGCAGCCGTATGTTCAGGCGCTCGACGGCAGCCGTGCCCGAACCTTCAAGTCTCTGTCGCAGCGTGGATAAGCGGTGCATCGATTGTTGCACACCGATCACGGGGGAACGTTGCAACAGGCGGGACCGCATATATTCAAGTTTGTGCGCGCGACTGGCGAGGTCATGCCGGATGGTTCCGCTCAGGATCTGTTTGAGGTTCTTCAGCCAGTCGGTCTGCCGCGCGACCGTTGCGGCCGGGCTCGATTGCGTCAGCCGGCGGCTGAGCCAGTCGACGGTCTGGAACCTGTCCTCCAGGTAGCGTCGTCCGAGCATCGCGATGCGTGCCGCGGTCGCCGTGAGATGGCGTAACCACTCGGCCTGGTCGGGCACGAGCAGTTCCGCTGCACCCGATGGCGTCGGTGCCCTGACGTCGGCGACGAAGTCCGCGATGGTGAAGTCGACCTCGTGGCCGATCGCGCTCACCACCGGTATCGGGCACTCGTAGATCGCGCGCGCGACGATCTCCTCGTTGAAAGGCCAGAGGTCTTCGAGGGAGCCGCCGCCGCGGGCCAGCACGAGCACATCGCACTCGTCGCGCTCGATGGCAGTTTCAATGGCTTCGCAGATCAACGCTGCGGCCGTGTCCCCCTGCACCAGGGTCGGGTATATGACGACCGGGACAGAAGGGAAGCGCCGTTTCAGAACGGTGAGCATGTCGCGCACCGCGGCACCGGTCGGTGAGGTCACGATGCCGATTCGCCCGGGCAGCTCGGGGAGTTCCTGCTTTGCCTCTTCGTCGAACAGGCCCTCGGCCAGCAGCTTTTTCTTGAGCGCCTCGAAGCGGCGGCGCAGTTCGCCCTCGCCGGCGTCCTCGAGCTGCTCGACGATCAGCTGGTAGTCACCGCGCGCCTCGTAGATGCTGACGCGGCCGAAGGCAAGCACCTGGTCGCCGTCGGCGAGCCCGGCCGTCGGGCCGCGCTGGCGTTGCCGGAAATAGGCGCAACGGATCTGCGACGACTCGTCTTTCAGAGTGAAATACACGTGCCCCGAGGGCGGCCGCGCCAGGTTGGAAATCTCGCCGATGACCCAGAGCCGCGGGATTTCCTCTTCGAGCAGGGATTTGACCTGCCGATTGAGCTCGGAGACGCTGATGGCGCTTTGTGCGGGGCTTAGATCGAGCGGGTCGTCCATCGCGACAGTATACTGCGCGCACCCGGCAACAGCTGCGCAGCCTTTTTATTCGACCCGGCGTTTACCCGCAAATGGGCTGCGCGTAGAATTGACCGTTTAACCTCACGAAAGCAATAATCGCCAATGCGCATCGCCAAGGAAGCACTGACATTCGATGATGTACTCCTGCAACCGGACTACTCTGATGTGCTGCCGCGCGAAGTCGACCTGAGGACCCACCTCACCAGCGGCATCAGGCTCAATATTCCGCTCATATCAGCGGCCATGGACACAGTCACCGAGGCCAGGCTGGCGATCGCGCTGGCCCAGGAAGGCGGCATCGGCATCATCCATCGGAACATGACCATCGAGCAGCAGGCACACGAGGTACTGCTGGTCAAGAAGTTCGAAAGTGGCATCGTCCGCGACCCGATTACCGTGTCGCCGGAGATGTCGATCCGCGAGGTGATCGACCTCACCAAGGCAATGAAGATCTCCGGCGTACCGGTCGTCGAGGGCAAGCAAACCGTCGGCATCGTTACCCACCGCGATCTGCGCTTCGAGACCAATCTCGATGCTCCCGTTTCGACGGTTATGACGCCGCAGGAACGGCTGGTCACAGTGCGCGAGGGCGCCGCCGATGAGGAAGTGCTGTCATTACTGCACAAGCATCGCATCGAGAAAGTACTCGTGGTCACGGATGACTTCGAACTCAGGGGCATGATCACGGCGAAAGACTTCCAGAAAGCCAGCGACTTCCCGCGCGCCTGCAAAGACGATCGGGGCGCGCTGCGAGTTGGCGCGGCCGTCGGTACCGGCTATGACACGGATGAGCGCGTCGAGGCGTTAGTGAATGCGGGTGTCGACGTCATCGTCGTCGACTCGGCGCACGGTTTTTCGAAAGGCGTGATCGAACGCGTCCAGCGCACCAAGAAACAGTATCCCGATGTGCAGGTGATCGGCGGCAACGTCGTGACCGCGGATGCAGCGGAAGCCCTGAAGAAAGCCGGTGCCGACGGCGTCAAGGTCGGTATAGGTCCGGGATCGATTTGCACGACACGAGTTATCGCCGGCGTTGGCGTGCCACAGGTCTCGGCCGTGGCCGAGGTGGCGGAAGCGCTCAAGAAAACGGACGTGCCGCTGATATCCGACGGCGGTATCCGCTATTCGGGTGATATCGCGAAGGCTCTTGCAGCGGGCGCGCATTGCGTAATGATCGGCAGCCTGTTTGCCGGCACCGAGGAATCGCCGGGCGAGGTAGAGCTCTACCAGGGCCGCTCGTACAAAACCTATCGCGGCATGGGTTCGGTCGGCGCGATGGGGCAGAAGCACGGCTCGGCGGACCGTTATTACCAGGATGCGAGCGAGGAACTGGAAAAACTCGTGCCCGAGGGCATCGAAGGCCGGGTCGCCTACAAGGGCAGCATGGTGGCAATCGTGCACCAGCTTGTCGGCGGCGTGCGCGCCGCGATGGGTTACACCGGCAGCCACGACATCAACGAGATGCGCACGCGGCCGAAATTCGTCAAGATCACCGCCGCCGGCATGAAGGAGAGCCACGTGCACGACGTGACGATCACTAAAGAGACACCGAACTACCGCATGAGCGATTGAGGAGCCGCACGCACGACATGTCCCAGGCCCTCGATATCTCCACCAGTGCACACGCCGACATCCACGCGCATCGCGTGCTGATCCTCGATTTCGGCGGACAGTACACACAACTGATTGCGCGTCGCGTGCGCGAATGCGGCGTGTACTCGGAAATCCATCCCTGGGACATGGACGAAGATGCCTTACGCGCGTTTGCCCCTGCAGGCATCGTGCTCTCCGGCGGCCCCGAATCGGTGAACATTGAGAATCCACCGCGGGTGTCGCAGGCAGTGTTCGAGCTCGAAGTGCCGGTACTGGGCATCTGCTACGGCATGCAGGCGATGGCCGCGCAGCTCGGTGGCAAGGTCGAGGCATCGGCGCAGCGGGAATTCGGTTATGCCGAGATCACACCGCTCGATTCGGAGTTGCTGGCGGGCCTCAACGACGGCGAAGCCGATGCACCAATGCTCAAGGTCTGGATGAGCCATGGCGACCGCGTCGAAACCCTGCCGGACGGTTTCACGGCGGCGGCCGAGAGCGCCAATTCACCACTTGCCGCCATGGAAGACAGCGCGCGCAGGTATTACGGTGTGCAGTTCCACCCGGAGGTCACGCACACGCCGCAGGGACAGGCCATCATCGAGCGTTTCGTGCGCGACGTCTGCGGCTGCCCCGGCGACTGGACGCCCGGCAATATCGTCGCAGACGCGATCGCGACCGTGCGCTCCACGGTGGGCGAGGGCAAGGTGATCCTCGGGCTATCGGGCGGGGTCGATTCATCCGTGGTTGCCGCGCTGCTGCATGAGGCGATCGGTGACCAGCTGACCTGCGTGTTTGTCGACACGGGCTTATTGCGGCATCACGAAGGCGACCAGGTCATGGATACTTTCGCCAGGCATCTCGGCGTCAACGTCATTCGCGTCGATGCCGCCGACCGCTTCTTTGCCGCACTCGAGGGCATCAGCGACCCGGAAGAAAAGCGCAAGATCATCGGCCGCAACTTCATCGAGGTATTCGACGAGGAAGCGCACAAGCTCGAGGGCATCGAGTGGCTGGCGCAGGGCACGATCTATCCGGACGTCATCGAATCGGCCGGCGCCAAGAGCGGCAAGGCGCACGTCATCAAGTCGCACCACAACGTGGGCGGCTTGCCGGAGAAGATGCGCATGCAACTGGTCGAGCCCTTGCGCGAGCTGTTCAAGGACGAGGTCCGCAAGATCGGCCTCGAACTGGGTTTGCCGAAAGAAATCGTCATGCGGCACCCGTTTCCCGGTCCCGGCCTGGGCGTGCGGGTCATCGGCGAAGTGAAACGCGAGTACGTGTCGCTGCTGCAGCTGGCCGACGACATCTACATCGAGGAGCTCAGGAAGCACGACCTGTACGACGAGACCAGCCAGGCGTTTGCGGTGTTCCTGCCGGTCAAGTCCGTGGGCGTCATGGGCGACGGCAGGAAATACGATTACGTCATCGCATTGCGCGCCGTCGAAACGATCGATTTCATGACCGCGCGCTGGGCGAGGTTGCCGTACGAGTTCCTCGAGCACGTAAGCCTGCGCATCATCAACGAAGTCCAGGGCATATCCCGCGTCACCTACGACATTTCCGGCAAGCCGCCGGCGACGATCGAATGGGAATGAGTGACTGGAGCGAACTCGACCAGAAATTCATGCGTGCTGCGCGAGCCGAGGCGAAGGTGGCGGCTTCTGTCGGGGAGATTCCGGTTGGCGCCATCGTGGTCAAGAACGGCGAGGCCATCGGGGCCGGCCTGAACCGCTCGATCCAGGACGCCGATCCGACCGCGCATGCCGAGATCGTTGCAATAAGAGCGGCCGCCAGGGCCGAGCAAAATTACCGGCTCAATGGCGCAACGATTTACGTCACCCTCGAACCCTGCGCGATGTGTGTCGGCGCCATGATCCAGGCGCGCATCTCGCGCCTGGTTTTCGGCGCTTATGATGACAAAGCCGGGGCCGCGGGGAGCGTCCTCGACCTCGCAGACAATCGCCGGCTCAATCACCGGATTGAGGTCAATGGCGGTTTACAGGAAGAGGAATGCGCTGCCGCGCTCAAGCGATTCTTTGCATCGCGGCGGGCCTAGAAAAGGCTTCCCAGGCGGGCGAGTAACGCGACCAGTTCCGGTTCGGCTTCCTGTTCCGTTTGTTCTTCCTCGACCGGATCCGTCTCGTTTTCGGTCAGCCATTTAATGATGTTGTAGTAATTCCGGATGTTATTGACATACAGCACCGGTTCCCAGCCGCGTGCGTAGCCATAAGGCACGCGCGAGTACCATCTCTGCTTGGCCAGTAGCGGCAGGGCCTGGCTGAGATCCAGCCATTTGTCCGGGTCGCCGCCCTGCCATTCGACGATCTGCCGGGCGTCCTTGATGTGATTGAAACCGACGTTATAGGCAGCCAGCGCAAACCAGGTCCGGTCCGGCTCGTCCACGCTGTCCGGTATGCGCTCCGTCTGGCGCGCAAAGAATCTGGCACCACCGAATATGCTGCTTGCCGGATCCATCCGGTCTTCGATATCCAGGTAATCGGCGGTCGCCTCCGTCAGCATCATGATGCCGCGTACGCCTGTCGGCGAGACCGCGTGCGAGCGCCAGTGCGACTCCTGGTAGCCGATAGCCGCGAGCAGCCGCCAGTCCAGACCATTCCTCTCGGCGGCGCCTTCGAACATGTCGCGGTAACGGGGCAGCCGGCTCTCGAAATGCCGGATGAAAGCGCGCGTACCGACGTAGTCGAATTTTTCGGTATGACCGAAATAGCGATCATTCACCTGGGCGATAAAGCCGGCGCGCCCGGCGCGAATCAGGTATTCATCGGCCCGGGCGAGCAGGGAGTCGCCCTCGATTTTCTTGAATGCCCAGGCGATCGGATCGTCGACCCGGAGGTCGAGCGCGATGCGAAGATCCGGATAGAAGTGCCGCTGGATATTGAATTCCGTGCTGTCTGCGATCGTAAAGTCGAGTTCACCGCGAGCCACTTTCTCGAGCAGCTCGGCCACCTCGACGTCTGCATTTTCGGACCATTCCAGTTCCGGGTAGACGGCGCTGAGGGACTCCATCATATCGGAATGACTGCTCGACGCGATCACCTCTATGTGCCTGCCGAACGTTTCCTCGATGGAGCGCGGCTTGCCCGTGCCGAGCTTGTATATGAGATGCATGTCTACCGAGTTATACGGATGGCCGAAGCTCAAATACTCGCGACGGGATTCAGTCATCGATAAACCGGCAGCCGCCATGTGCGCTCTGCCTTCATTTACGCGCGGCAAAATTTCAGACACGGACTCGACAGTTTCAATTACGAGCGTGACGCCGAGTTCCTCCGCAAAGCCACGAACGAGATCATGCTCCGGACCTGCCGGTCCTTCAGGAGTGACGAAATAAGCAGTTGGAGTATCGCGAGTCACGACGCGCAGCTCACCGAGCTGGGTGACCTGCTCCAGCATCGATGGCGGCGACGAACATGTGCCTATCAAGGCCGCCAGAATCGCGATGAACAAAAGTCTCAAATCAAGTCTCCGTTCGGCTATCCGTTGCGCAAGGCAGCGAATATGCCCTCAATTTGTTCAGACCATTTGCTGCCGCTGGAATTCCTGCTTTGACAGCCGTTCGATCGCCCACATTCCACAGGTTATTTCTACTAATCAATAACTTACAACATCCGTGTATCCTGTGACGCTGACTACACTACCTCAGCCCGGGCCATTTTGCAGCGCCCCTGTCGGCATTGAATTGAGTGATGGATGTCACTTTTCGGAGCGGAGATGCTGACGCCGGAAAATGCCTATTTATGTCGGATGAGAGGATCACATAATAAATGTCTGATAGTGTTGACATGCCGAAACGGAGAATGAGCAGAACGGATCGAATTGAATCGAAGGGTTGCTCACGATTCGTGCAAAACGGCCGAAAGAAAATTTTTTAAAAAATATTCGAATGTTTGTCATTCGAAAAAGAATCAATACAGATTTGCGCACGCAAAAATAAAATGTGTCGCAATCGGGCGACAGAAAAAAATTCAGGAAGGAATATTTCGCAAACTTGAAGTAACAAATTTCGAAAAAAATTCAGATCAAAAGAAATTCTGGAGAGGTGCCGGAGTGGTCGAACGGGGCGCACCCGACAAATCGGCAGGATTGC
>JBFFKF010000058.1:0-14505 GCA_041555515.1 Woeseiaceae bacterium | reverse complement strand
CCTGGTGGCGAGGTCCGATAAGAAGCAGTCCCGGATGACGGGCAGCCGCAAAAAGACCCGGCGAATAGCCGTATTACTTGGTGATCACCGAAAATCAGATGTGGTAAAGCCGGACAATGTATTCGACTCTGACGACTTTCACACGATCAATGAACTGAAAAACGCGCTGGATGGATTACCGGGATACAGGTTTTCATATCTCGACAATCATGACACCTTGATCGAAACGCTGGGCAAAGACTCGGATAACATCGATTACGTGTTGAATCTTTGTGACGAAGGGTTCAACAATGACGCGACCAAGGAACTGCACGTGCCGTCCTTGCTGGAAATGCTCGATATCAAATATTCCGGCGGTAATCCACAGTGCCTGGCGTATTGCTACGATAAATCATTGGTTCGCGGTATTGCGACAGAAATGGACATTCCCGTGCCCGTTGCATTCTCGGTGGCGCCGGAGGAGGTGACGTTCATCGCGTTTCCAATCGACTTTCCGGTTATCGTCAAACCGAATTTCGGTGACTCGAGTGTCGGCATAACGGTCGACAGCGTTTGTTATGACATCGCGCAGCTCGAGCAGGCGATTGCTAAAGTAAGGGATTCGAGCGGCTACTCGCATCCCGTGCTCGTCGAACAATTTCTGACCGGAAAGGATATAAGCGTGGGCATCATCGGCAATCCGCCCGAGAGCTACACCGTTCTGCCCATCATAGAAGAGGACTATTCGCAGCTGCCCGATGATCTGCCAAAGATATGCGGTTACGAAGCCAAGTGGGATACCGAATCGATTTATTTCAAGAAAGTCACGTCGATACCCGCTGAACTGCCGCTGGTAACCGCCGAGTTTCTGACCGCCAGTTGTATCAGGTTATTCCAGCGACTAGGGTGCAGGGATTATGCCCGGTTCGACTGGCGACTCGATCGTAACGAGACGCCGCGCTTGCTCGAGGTTAATCCGAATCCTGGCTGGTGTTGGGACGGGCATCTGGCGCGCATGAGTGCCCACGCCGGCATGTCCTATGCAGACATGCTCAAGGAAGTTCTTGCTGCGTGCGAGGAACGGTTAGCTGCTACATTGCGCCGTGCCAGGCGACGCAAGGCGGCTTGAAAGGCGATTCAGTCACTCCTGTAATCGCGATCGAATCTATCCTCGTAGTCGCCGTAGTCCTCGTCTTCGTCAATATCGTAATAGTCGTCGTGCTCGTCGTCGAAGGAGTCGGAATCGTCTTCTTCGCCGTTGTGCCTGTTGCCGTGCCTTGGCCCGCGTTGCGGACCGCGGACGACGCTGCTGCCTGCACGAGCGATATAGTCGTCATCGATCAACAGAAAGTCCTCGTAGTTATGAAGATATTTGTGCATCCCTGTACTCCTCTGGCCGTAACGCCAAATTCCCTACATCCAGTATTTTGCGGTCGATACGCATTGAGGTAATTCAGGCGACGTCTTCCGCCTGGCTCGTGAGTGAGGCGGCCTCGACGCCAGGTATTGATACGCTCGCAGAATTACCCGCCATGCGATTTCCATCTCGATGGAATCTCGGGGCAAATGCAAAACCGTCTCATCGTCAGCGCGGCACGCCCATCCCTTCAGAGCGATTTCTGGCTTGTCTGTGGGGTCGAGTTGCGGCAGCAATATGCCGTCCGGATCGATGTGACAAAGAAGCGTCGGACTACTGTACAGGCTCCGCAGTACGTAAGCCGCTTCGATAAAGTGATCGGTTGCTGTCGTTCCGTCGTCCAGCACCGTATTTGTCGTAGTTACGCCGGGCAGGGCACCGATACGCTTTGCAAGCCCCCAATTATCGTCGCCCCCGGCGACCCCTGTGGCCGTTTCCCGGGAGTCCCCCGGAGAGACGCGGTGAGCGAGCCGCCGCGGCAGAAACACCGTCATCTTTATTGCGTGTGACTCATGCATGGGACAACACCAGGCGCAATGGGATAATATTTCGATATCGAAGTATCCTCGGATTTGTTTTGATGTCAAGTAATTTTATATCAAAATAAATTCAGATAAGCGGGACCAATTCTCATGCGAAAAGATGCCGTCGATCTTATGTTAAAACAATGGCTTATGCAGCGGCCCGACCTCGATACGTCGGCCCTCGCAGCGACTGTCCGTGTGCTCATGCTGCACAAGACCTTTTTGAAACTGGCCACCGACTCGCTGGCCGAGATCGACCTCGAGTTATGGGAATACGACGTCCTCTCGGCGCTGCGGCGCCAGGGCGCACCGTTCAAGCTGAGTGCGACGGACCTGGCAAGGACGACGTCCTTGAGTCCCGGGGCGATGACCAACCGCATAGACAAGTTGGCGGGGAAGCGGCTCGTGCGCAGGGAACGAGACCCGACAGATCGGCGCGGCGTCATCGTCGTATTGACAGACAAGGGTGTCGCTGTAATCGACACGGCGATTCAACTGCGCCTGGATGCCGCCAACAAGGGTGTGCGGGGCCTCACCAAGAAAGAGCGGGCAACCCTTGCCGCGTTGCTCCGCAAAGTCGTGCTCGGCACAGAACAGAAAGCTTGAAGGCACGCACAACAGTGAAAAGGAGTTCCTTCGGCACCTGTGATACGAGGATCGATCAATCCTTGCGCCACTCCTTGAAGGACGCCGCGGCCTTCGCCACCATGATCGGCATCGGCGAGACCTACTTTTCCGCATTCGCACTGTTTCTCAGGGCCAGCACGCCGCAGATCGGACTGCTGGCTTCGCTACCGCCATTGCTGGCTTCATCGATACAGCTGTTATCCGCCTGGCTCGGCAGACTGACCGGACGCCGCAAGGCGATTGTGTTGTCCGGCGCCAGCCTGCAGGCACTTTCGTTGTTGCCCCTGGCAATCCTGCCCATTCTGTTCAGCGACTATGCCGTGCCGCTGTTGATCGCGGCGGTCGTCTTGTATCAGTGCGGCGCCCATCTATCGACGCCGCAATGGGGCAGCATGATGGGCGATATCGTTCCATCGCGGCGCCGCGGCAGGTTTTTTGCCAGACGCACACGAATCGTGTCGCTCGTGACCTTCATCTCGTTGATCACAGGCGGCCTGGTTTTGCAGCTGTTCACAACGCAAGGCAACACCTTGTATGGATTTCTCTGCATCTTCGCGATTGCCATGCTCGCGCGCCTGATTTCCGTGTATCAACTCTCGAAGATGCATGACCCACCCGGCCATGTCGCGGCCATGGAAGTGCCGATTGGCGCCGGATGGTGGCAGCGATTACAGCAATCAAATTTCGTGAGATTCTCGGTCTTTTTCGCCCTGATGCAGTTTTCCGTTGCGATCGCATCGCCGTTTTTCACCGTGTACATGTTGCGTGACCTCGAGTTCACTTACGTCGCATTCATGGGCAATACCGGGATATCGATACTTGTCCAGTTCCTGACGCTCAACCAGTGGGGGCACATAAGCGACGTTTTTGGCAATCGGCGGATACTGGCTACGACCGGCGTGCTGGTTCCCCTGATGCCGTTGCTCTGGGTGTTTTCCACCAACTACTGGTACCTGCTGGCCGTACAGGCATTGAGTGGCCTGGTCTGGGCCGGATTCACCCTGAGTGCGAGCAATTTTCTGTACGACCTTATTGCTCGCGATAAAAGGGCAACCTATCTTGCCATCCACAACGTGCTTGCGAGTGCCGGTATTTTTGCCGGTGCCATGCTCGGTGGCTACCTGGGGGCGGTGCTGCCAACGCAATTCGAGTTGTTCGGCAACAGCGTCAGCTGGCTTAGCCCGTTGCTCGGCGTGTTCGTCATTTCCACGCTGGCGCGTTCATTTATCGTCATCGTTCTGCTACCGAAAATTCGCGAAGTGCGGAAGGTGCGGGCAATCTCCTTTACGGATCTCATTTTCCGGGTCACGCGGGTCAATGCGCTGGCGGGTCTGATTTTCGAAATCATAGGTCCGAAACCCCGCGTCCTCGAGGAAAATTCACAACAAGAGTGAAAAGACAGCGGGCAAAAAAACAGCCCGCTATTGCGGGCTGTTTTATCTGGCTTGAATCAGGACTCAGTCGTCGGCGCTGCCAGCGGTTTCCTGCGACGACAGATCCGGGCGATGCGCCCAGATTGTCATGTTGCGGTTGGTATATCTGGCGTTGAACTTGCCGAACAGCTCGGCAGCTTTTTCCGGTGAACGTTGTTCCGAAACGAACTCGTACAAGTTCTGCTCGGGGGATTCCATCGCTGCCATGTTCTTCAGCTCATTAACGACGGACAACGCGCTTGAACCGCCCGTGCGAGTCAGCCAGAGCCAGTTGTCTTCCCAGCCTTCTTCAATGGCGATCTTGGAAATTTCCTTGCGCGCTTCCCAACCAGCCCCGTTGTCGCCTGGATCGATATTCCAGCTCGTTACCAAGTAGTACGGATGCTGACCGAGATCTGTAGGCCATTTGCTGTTGGCGTAATCGGCTTCTTCAATGTAGTGATGGTAATGGTCGACGTACTTGTCAACGTTGGCCCACCAGTGCTCGGAGTAGCCGTTTTTCGTATCCTCGGCGATGTAGGCGTCCATGTCGGCCCAGGTGAGACCACCTTCACGCCACTGGTAGAGCTGAGGATTGCTTCCCAAAACTGTTGAATACGCTTCCCAGGTACGCGAATCTCCCGCATCCTGGCGGAAAGCAACGTGTGCTTTTGCAGCGGCTTCGAACTCCGCCAACATGCCTGCCTTCGGCATGATGTACCAGACATCGACCAGCGGCGCGCGCTCGTTATCCTGTGCCAACAGGCTGAGCGGAATGAGCAGCAACGCCGTGCCGAATATGCTGGTGATAAATGACGTCTTCCTCATTATTGTTCTCCTGAAATGGCGATCGGGGAACCCTCGATCGCGGTAATACTTTCTCCTTGTTATTCGTGGGCGGGATTATAGTCGATCTTGCAGCATCCGCGGCGGCGCGATCGAAGTTTCCAAATGGATAATTAATCCGCTTTGTGGCTCAGAAACTCAATCAGGTTTTGCGCATAATCTGCGGAAATTTATATATTTAATCCGCAAAATCGTCCTGTTGCTGGCCAGCCGTTGCGGCCAGGGCGCCGCAAATCGCTGTCTAGGGGAATCCCCGATGGCCGGCCGGTGCAAAAAATGTCAAACTTTCGGCAAGCTTCCGCAGAGAGGTAACAACCATGCGTACCGACATCCGGCAGCGCCTGACCGAGCGCGACTTCAACCGCTCGATCATGCGCTGGTTCATGAAGCAGGTGGGAAATCCGCGCATCTCGGTGCGGCTCTGGAATGGCGACGAGTTCAACGTCACCGAAGAACGCCCGGTCGGGTGCATGGAAATACGCGATCGCCGCGTATTGTTGGATATGCTGCGTTCGTCATCAGTAGGTTTTGGCGAGAGTTACGCGAAGGGCCTGCTCGAAATTCACGGGGACTTCCTGGCATTTATCAATGAGATATCCGCAGCGCTGACGCAAAAGCGCGCGGACGATTACTGGATTCCCAAGATTCAGTCGATGTTGTATGCATTAAGAAGAATCAACACGCTTGACCGCTCGCAGCACAACGTGCACCACCACTATGACCTGGGCAATGACTTCTACAAGCTGTGGCTCGACGAACGCATGGTTTATACCTGTGCCTATTACGATACGCCCGAGGCGACGCTCGATGAGGCACAGGTCGCGAAGCTCGATCACGTCTGCCATAAACTGAAATTACGCCCGGGGCAGAAAGTCATCGAAGCGGGCTGTGGCTGGGGCGCGCTCGCGATGCACATGGCCGAGCACTACGGTGTCAACGTGCTCGCGTATAACAATTCGAAAGAGCAGGTCGCCTATGCCCGGGAGAAAGCGGCGGAGCTGGGTCTGGATGACCGGGTGACATTCGTCGAGGATGATTACCGGAAGATCGAAGACCGCTGTGACGCATTCGTGTCCGTCGGCATGCTGGAGCATGTTGGCCGCAGCCATTACCAGACGCTGGGTGCACTCATCAAACGCAGCCTGAAGCCGGACGGACTGGCCCTGATCCATACCATCGGCCGCAGTTATCCGGCAAGAATGGATCCCTGGATCGTCAAGCACATCTTCCCCGGCGGTCACGCGCCGAGCCTTTCCGAGATGATGACGATCTTCGAACCGCACCGCTTCTCCGTACTCGATGTGGAAAATCTGCGGCCACATTATGCGCGCACCTGTGCAGCCTGGCTGAAAAACTTTGATGCCGTCGCCGACAAGGTGAAGGACATGTACAGCGAGGAATTCGCGCGCATGTGGCGCCTGTACCTGGCCGGTTCGTCAGCAGGATTCCAGTCCGGCACGCTGCAGCTTTTCCAGGTCCTGTTCGCGCCGCGTGCCAATAACAGTGTCCCGTGGACCCGCGAATACCAGTATCTCGAGGACTAGTTCGAAAGTTGCACCAGTATGACGCGTTCTCGCTTAGTCTTTGATCGCCTGACGGAATTTCCTCAGTCGGAAATAGATACCGCTATTTCGCTCCCTCGGAAATTCCGTCAGGCGATCAAATTCTCGAGCGATCTTACGCGCCAACCGGTCCAACTTTCGAGCCGGGAAATCGCCTGAAATGCAGGTGGCCGATGCCATCGTCGTGGGCGGCGGTCCCGCCGGGTCGACCTGTGCCTGGAAGCTCAGGGATGCAGGGTTAGACGTCCTGGTACTCGACCGTGCCGCTTTCCCGCGCACCAAGCTCTGCGCCGGCTGGGTGACGCCCGAAGCCATCGCCGACCTCGAACTCGAGCCGCAGGACTATCCGCTGAGCTTCATGACGTTCGATGAACTGTACCTGCACTGGAAAGGGTTAACGGTCAAACTGAACTCTTGCCAGCACTCGATTCGGCGTTATGAGTTCGACGATTACCTTTTGCAGCGCTCCGGCGCACCGGTGTTGCAGCACAAGGTGCGCGAGATCCGCCGCGATGGACCGGACTATGTCGTCGACCAGGAATACCGTTGCAGGTACCTGGTCGGCGCCGGCGGTACCCGTTGCCCCGTCTACCGCACGCAATTTCACGCTCGCAATCCGCGCAGCAGCATCCTGCAAACCGCGACTTACGAGCAGGAGTTCGCCTACGACTGGCAGGACCCGAAGTGTCACCTGTGGTTCTTCGATGATGGCTTGCCCGGCTACGCCTGGTACGTGCCGAAAGCGAACGGCCATATCAACGTCGGTCTGGGCGGCATGGCCGAAAAATTGAAGCATCGCGGCAAGAACGTGCGCGAATACTGGCAGAAATTCGTCGATCGCCTGGAGAAGCGCGGGCTGGTGAGTTACGAGAGTTATGCACCGACAGGTTACAGCTATTACCTCCGCGGCAACGTCGATGTCGTCAGGGATGGCAATGCATTTATCGTCGGCGACGCCGTCGGGCTCGCGACCCGCGATATGTGCGAGGGTATCGGGCCCGCGGTTCGGAGCGGTCTGCTTGCGGCGCAATCGATCGCGACCGGATCGGACTACTCGCTCGCAGAAATCAACAAGTTCAGCGGCAGCGGTTTTGCGAGCAAATTGCTGGAGCGAAAGTTCATCGCTTCGTGATAATTGATGGCGCAGAAATCCATCGGCTGATTTAGCGATCCCTGCTATGATGTGCTTTCAGGAAGCATCGTCGATCGGTTGACGATCGACTTACAGTGCAAGGATCAACCATAAGCGGCTAATTGAAGTCGTGACCCTCCGAGTATCTAAGCGATTTATCGATATCACCGGACTGCGCGATATCATCCAGCGCAGGATCCCGGTGCTCATTGCGGACAGCAAACAGGCTGGCCCGGTCGTCTGGCTCACAGCCTGTATTCACGGCGACGAAGTCGGTGGCACCGCTATCATCCATGACGTATTTATCCGCTTGAAAGAGTTCGGTCTGTTGCGAGGCAGGGTGCATGCGTATCCGCTTGTCAACTCGATGGGTTTCGAGAACGTGTCCCGATTTATCAATACCGACAGGGAAGATCTGAATCGTTGTTTTCCTGGCGATCCACGCGGCAGCATGGGCCAGCAAATCGCGCGGCGACTGTATGACACGATCATTAAGTCGGAGCCGGATTTACTGATCGATATCCACAACGACTGGATCGAGTCGGTTCCTTACCTGCTGATCGAGCCTGCGAACATTTACCCGAACAAAGAACTTTTCGCACAAGTCACGGATCTGGCGCGCGCGAGTCGCTTGCTGCTGGTAGAGGACTCGAGTGATGGAAACGCGCCGGAGAACACGCTGGCCGGCGCGCTGGTGTCGGCAGGTATCCCCGCGTACACCATCGAGGCAGGTGGCGCATATGCAGTCGTCGAGGAGGGCGTCAAAGCAGGCACGAACGCCATCCTGTCAACTTTGCAGGCGCTCGAGATGATCGATCTTGGCGAAGCGCTGCCGGCCCGGGGCGCCCCGAAAGAACGGCTCAGGTACACCAACCAGCCGCTGTGCACGACCAGCGGACTCATCCGTTTTGCGGTTAAACCCGGACAGGAGATACGCAAGGGACAGCTCCTCGCCACGGTGTACAGCGCATTCGGATCAAGGGAAGAATCACTGCGCGCTGCCGCCGACGGATTTGTGTTGGGACTTGAAGACCATGCGCGGGTGTTGCCTGGCCGCGAAGTTATCGCTATCGCCGAACGGACCTGAGACGGCGGCAGACCACCAGCGGGACCGCAGGCAAGCAAACGTGGAAAGCGCGGTATTGAGGCCGAGAATGACTGTACATTGCATTTTTTTGCCAGTGCGTGGCAGATCAGCCAGGAATTCGGAATGCACCGGGAATTTTCAGGGGGCCGACTGCAAATGAAGTTGCCGAGCGGCCTTTGCTTCGCAGGCGCTGAGCGCGAGGTCGGCAACCTGAGGTTTCTGAGTGACAGAACCTGGGTGGATCGCGATGGCGTGCGGCACATCGAGCAGCAGATCTTCGACGCCATGTTCGACACGATTCGCGCGGCGCGACGACTGGTGTTGCTGGACATGTTCTATTACAACGACTTCCAGCGAAGAAAGCCCGACACGACCAGGCTACTGTCGAGCGAGCTGACCGATGTCCTGGTGCAGCAGAAAAAGAACTATCCGGATATCCAAATCGTCGTTGTCACGGATCCGATCAACACTGTTTATGGATCGCTACGTTCAGCACAATTCGAACGGCTGGATGACGCGGGCATAGCGGTCGTTACGACAGACCTCACGCGGCTGCGCGACAGCAACCCGACGTATTCGCTCTTTTGGCGACTTTTCATCAAGCCATTTGGCAATGCGCCTGGTGGCGTGTTGCCAAACCCGTTCGACCCGCGGACCAGGGCCACGATTCGCAGCTACCTCGCTGTCCTGAACTACAAGGCGAACCACCGCAAAGTGCTGCTTGCCGACGCAGGTGATGAGCTCGTCGGCATCGTGAGTTCGGCCAACGCGCAGGATGCGAGCAGCGCTAATAGCAACGTCGCGGTCCGCTTTGAAGGGCCCGCGGTAGAAGATTTGCTGGCATCGGAAAACGCGGTATTGGCACTCTCGGGCGCGGCGCCGATCCGGTCATCTGTCGCATCGCGCGAGCGATCGACTGGCGTGTCGGTACAGATACTGACGGAGCAAGCCATCAAGAAGGAAATATTGCGGATTATCGACGGGGCGAAGCCCGGCGACCGCGTAGACCTTGTGATGTTTTTTCTCTCCGATCGACAGGTGATCACATCGCTGATCAATGCAAAGAAGAAAGGCGTGTCAGTCAGGGTGCTGCTCGACCCCAACAAGGATTCGTTTGGACGTCGCAAATACGGCATCCCGAACCGGCCTGTAGCGGCCGAACTGGTCAACGCAGGATTAGCGGTGCGTTGGGGCCATACGCACGGCGAACAGTGTCATGCAAAGATGATGCTCATCGGGAAGCAGGATGGCGAGGGATTGCTCCTGGTCGGTTCCGCCAACATGACGCGGCGTAACCTCGACAACTTCAATCTTGAAACAAGTGCTCTCGTGCGGGCATCGGGCTCATCGCAAGTAATCAAGGACGCGACGAGCCATTTCGAGCTGCTCTGGAACAATACGGGAGAACAGATTTTCAGCGTGCCCTATGCGGACTATCGGAGCGAATCTGTCATGAAGAAGTATCTGTACCGCTTCATGGAAAAGTCCGGCTGGAGCACTTTCTGAAATAGCGTCGCGGCTGCTTCGAACTATCATGACGCGGGCAGCAGCGCCGACAGCGGTGAATAGGCGCCGCTCATGCCGAGCGCATTCGCTACCGGTTTGCAAGTCAGCTGTCCTTTATAGGTATTGACGCCTTTCGCAAACCCTGCATCCTCGACGAAGGCCTGAGCGCCCTGATTGGCCAGGCGCAGCGCATAGGGCAGGGTGGCGGCCGTCAAGGCGAGCGTCGAGGTCCGCGGATAGGCGCCCGGCATGTTGGTGACGCAGTAATGGATGACATCGTGCATCTCGAATACGGGATCCGAATGCGATGTGGGTTGCGAAGTCTCGACACATCCGCCCTGGTCGATGCTGACATCGACGATGACCGAGCCAGCCTGCATGTCGCGGACCATGTCAGCGCTTACCAGGAACGGCGCGCGCGCACCGTGCAGGAGCACGGCACCGATCAGTAAATCGGTGTCCTTGACATGTTCGTGGATATTCTCCGGCGTCGACAATACGAAATTCAGATCGGGTGAGATGTCCTGCTTCAGCTCCGCTACCCGATCTTCAAACAGGCCACAGATGTAGACCCGGGCACCGAGCGCCGCGGCCGCTTTTGCGGCATGCCGGCCAACGACGCCATCGCCGATGATGAAGACCTTGCCGTATTGTTCGCCGAATATCTCGCCGAGCAGAATGCCTTTCCCGTGGTTGAACCTGGCGAGGTAATAACTGCCGATCGTTGCCGCCATGTGCCCGGCGACCGCGCTCATCGGTTTCAAGAGCGGCAGCGCGCCTGCGGTATCCTCGACGGTTTCATAGGCGATGGCCGTTACCTGCTTCTGCAGCAGGGTTTCGGCCAGGCTTTTCTCGACGCCCGCCAGGTGAAAGTAAGTGAAGACCATCTGCCCATCGAGGTATTCGTATTCGACGGGCATCGGCTCCTTGACCTTGAGTACCAGTTCGCACGCCCAGGCTTCGTCTGCCTCGACAATTTTCGCGCCGGCAGACTGGTATTCTGCAGTGCTGAAGCCGGAACCCGCGCCCGCACCCGACTGCACGCTTACCTCGTGACCCGCATCAGTCAACGTCTTTGCGCCTTGCGGCGTCAGCGCTACGCGGTTTTCCTTGTCCTTTATTTCCGTAATGACGCCAATCCGCATGGTCCTTCTCCTGACTCCACTTACCTTTACCCGTATCATGCTCGCGCATGCAATACGTAAATCCCTGTAACGGAGCAACGGTAGACCGCGCATGCGCACCATCGGTCTGATCGTCAATCCGGTCGCCGGCATGGGTGGCAGCGTCGGACTGAAAGGCACCGACGGCGAAATGCATGCGAAGGCACTCGAGCTCGGCGCGGAACCCGTCAGCCCGGCGCGGACCCGGGAATTCCTGTCACACCTGAATTGCGTCGACGAGATCCGCCTGCTTGCCGCGCCGGGCCCGATGGGAGCCGATCACGCGCAGGCCGTGGGGCTGCAGGTCGACGTTGTCGGCACGCTCGCCGGCGAGCCGGGCCCCGCGGACACCAGGGCGATTGCGCGTGAGATGCTCGCTGCCGGCGCGGACCTCATCGTATTCGCCGGGGGCGATGGCACGGCGCGCGACATGGCGGACGCCATCGACCTGGATATTCCGGTGATCGCGATCCCGTCGGGGGTCAAGGTTTACAGCTCGGTATTTGCTTACAGCCCGAGAGCAGCGGCGGAGCTCCTCGACACTTTCGTGGCGAGCGCGGATTTGTCCGAGGAAGAGGTACTCGACATCGACGAGGATGCATTCCGCGCCGGCAGGCTCGAGTCCCGGCATTACGGTTTCATGCTCGTGCCCGAGGTCGGCCGCTTGCTGCAAGCCGGCAAACACGCCTCAGGCATGACCGGGTCCACGGCGGAAGAGAAGCGCGAGCTCGCGGCAGCCGTGGTCGAGCAAATGCGGGCGGGCATTCTTTACCTGCTCGGTTCCGGCACGACGATAAAGGCGATCGCCGACGAACTCGGCGTCGACAAGACGCTCCTCGGCATCGACGCGGTTTACGACAACCAGCTGGTTGGCAGGGATCTCAACGAGCAGTCGATCCTCGGGTTACTGGACCAGTACGCACAATGCGTCATTATCCTCACGCCACTCGGTGGCAACGGCTTCATCTTCGGTCGCGGCAACAAACAGATCACGCCGCAAGTGCTGCGGCGCATCGGTCTCGACAACATTATGCTCGTCGCCAACAGGGACAAATTACTCGAACTCGAGTGCCTGCGTGTCGATACCGGCGACGCGCGGCTCGATGATGAGCTTTCGGGTCATATCGAGGTCATCGTAGGAAGGGGTCATCTCAAGCTGATGCGTGTGCGATGAACCACGCATGGATTAATTATTGCTCGTCGATGATCCGTAGTATGTCGCTCCAGGAAACGATCTTGAAGTTCTGGTTTTCAAAAGGCTTCATGTTATAGCCATCCTGCACGACGAGTATGCCCTGCGGATAACCGGGCAAGCTGACCGGGGTCACATCCAGGCCATCGGTTTCTGATACGTCGTCCACCTGCGGATTGCCGGTGATATGAAACGATACGAGGTGTTCCGACGTCGCTGTATCGTAAATAGCGAAACTGTTGTTACCCTGGCTGGAGGCAACCAGAAACTTGCGGGGACCATAATAAATCGCCAGGCCTTCGACATCTGCAGTCAGATGTCGTCCAACGACGGAATCAATCAGTTCTCGATCGACCGGGTCTTGCGGACCCGCACTCACTCGCCAGATCCCATGTCTTTCCTCACCGATGTATAACAGGCCCTCCTCGTCGTCGGCCACGCATCCCTCGACCTGCGTTCTGAACCTGAAAGCGCGGACTTCCGCGATCCGGAAATCCGGATCCACTGCGTACTGCACGACTGTGCCTTCCGTGCTGTTCAAGAACACATACGGTTGCTGATCCGCATCCAGGTACATACAGATACCGTACGGCTCCTTCAGTCGCACCGGGTGCCGCTCGAGCAATCGCAATTCGCCACTCTGGTGGTCGAGTACCAGCAGCAGGAGTTCCGACGGGAAGCGCCCGCCCGTGGCCACCAGCGTCAGGTCCTTGTTTCCCCATGGCGCCGTGCGCAGGTCGACGTTATTGGTATAGCCGAGTTCCAGGTACTGTCGCTCCGAACCGTCGAGCCCGTATACATAGAGCCCTGATTGTTTGTCGGTGCCGATGATCAGGCTTGCTCCCGGGTTATCCGGGTGTATCCAGATCGCAGGGTCGTCGGCCGCATCGCGGCTGCTCGCCACGGGGATGGTTTCCGCAACGGGTGCAACGCGGTTCTTTAAACGATACGGACCGTCTGACGGGCCCAGCGATTCACATCCCTGAAGCACCAACAATCCCACGATTAAGGCGATACGAAAAATCATGGGGCGGGATTTTGGCCGAATGCAGGATTAAATGCGAGTCTTAACTTTGAACGCGAATTTATCGGCGGGCGCCCGATCGCATTCTCATTCAGTACCCGGTACGGCCATCTTGACGGTCGTCTTGAACTTCATATACGGCGTGGCGCGCCACTCGTCCCACATACAGATACTCGAGACAGTCCCTCTTTCGATCCAGAACGATATGCGAGCCCTATCGCACACGTATTCGCGAATATCGCATTCCGGATCCACGAATTCGATTGGCTGCACATTGCGTACCAGGTGAATGTCGCTGACCTGCGTTTCGGCGATCGCTTCGAGGAATGCGTCCTCGGTGAGACCGAGAAGCCGAATTCCGTCAATCGTGACATTGGGATCTTCGATCGTGATGCGGTGAAGAAGCAGATCGACAGCAAACTCGTTTGGCGCGGTAAATGACAGCACGATACCGAGCGACGGATAAGCCCATTTACGGCTGTAAACCAGTCGCTTCGAGCCAAACCTGGCCGGGGCCTGCCTGATATCGATGACACTTTTTTCCGGTTTGCCGAGCAAGCGGCCAACCTCGGTCACAGTCATCCCGAAGATGATGTCACCGATTCCCTGCAGCGGCTTTATCCGCAAATCAGCCATGAATCTTCAACCCAAGCAGCCCTTGCCAGACGTAATTAATAGCACACTTCAAGTAGGTATCGTAAACCACTGATTAAGAGTGATTTTATTGAATCAAGGATTGACACACTGTGATCCACAACACAGATCAGTGGACCGCCGGGCGCAACCGGAGACCGGCAAGGCGCTGTTTGCTCGAAGACTCGGGTCGGCGCGGATTTCGGGAAGTCCCAGCAGGCTGGGATCAATGCTGATCGAAGGCGGCCTGGGCTTTAATTCCGCATAATCGCTGCGGCCAGAGCATACAACGCCAGCGCCAATAAAATGACGGCCGTGAAGCCGAACTGTATCGCGAGCAGCGTTGCCAGCGCCGCGCTCATGACCGAGGCAAAGCCGTTGATGCCCCAGGCCCAGGGGAT
>JBFFKF010000057.1:0-14837 GCA_041555515.1 Woeseiaceae bacterium | reverse complement strand
GCTGATGGCGCTGTCCTTTGCCGTCATGTGGGTCGTGTCGATGTGGCAGATGTGGTTTTACAAAGTTCCCGACTGGGTGGCCCAGCGAGAAATGAGCGGACAACGACGTATCGACTGAGCGCGTGCCAGACCTGGCGACACCGGTTTCCTTTGCTCGTTACGCTTTACCGACGCTGGAAATCGAGTCTCCGTTAATGCAATTACAATTCTATGCAGCCGACTGATCGGCATGCCCGCGTATCGCACCAAATAGATATTCGCTTCTACGCGGAACTCAATGATTTTCTGCCGGCGGATTGCCGGCAACGCACCTTCACGCATAGCTTTCACGGCAACCCGTCCGTCAAGGACACTATTGAGGCGATGGGCGTTCCACATACAGAAATCGACGTGATCCTTGTCGACGATAAATCGGTCGACTTTGGCCATCTCCTGAAAGGCGGTGAAAGAGTAGCGGTCTACCCGATGTTCGAAAGATACGACGTATCACCGGTGACACGGCTGCGGCCGGCACCCCTCAGAGTCACACGGTTTGTCGCGGACGTGCATCTCGGTTCCCTGGCCCGAAATCTGCGGCTACTCGGTTTTGATACGACCTGGCAAAACGATCTCGCCGACGAAGCGATCGTCGCAATCGCGCGCGACGAGCAGCGAATCATTTTGACCCGCGACAGGGGCATCCTGAAAAACGGCCGGGTGACGCACGGCTACTGGGTGCGCAACACGGATCCGCTGCGACAACTCGAGGAGGTTATTCGCACGATCGATCTGAGTGACGACATCAAGCCATACACTCGCTGTATGGAATGCAACGGGGAGTTGAAGCCGGTCAAACGGTCGGCAGTAGCGCGGGCCGTTCCGCTGCAGGTATTCCTCGTTTACCGGGACTTCAAGCAATGCCGGAGCTGCATGCGAATCTACTGGAAGGGATCACACCTGAGGCGGCTCGACAAGATCATCGAAAGAGCCAGAAATGTCGCACCGCCCGGGCGATGAACTTGCATGGTGCGGGACGCACGACGGTTCACCAGGATCTCCTGTGCGTTGCATGACTCAAGCCGCCGCGGAACTTACCGGTCTTTTTGTATTCAGCCACGAGTTGATCCGCCAGGCGCGTCGGCTCCGGTAACCGGAATCCAACACTGCAAGCCAGGGCCCACGCGATGCTGCTTTCGTGATCACAAAGATGTCCCGGGCTTACATACACAGGTCTTACACCGTCCCGCGTGCGAAGCACCGAACCAATCCGCTCATCGCCATCCATCAACGGAGCCACCGAACCGCGCTTGCTCCCCGGCTCCCGGTGCGTTCCACAGAGCCGTGACTTGGCACAGCCGACGGTCGGTAAGCCGATAATGACGCCGAGGTGCGATGCAAGTCCGAAGCGACGCGGATGTGCGATACCCTGCCCGTCGCACAGAACGCCATCAACGGGCGTTGCCAGGCGACGCATTGCTTTGAGCATCACTGGCACCTCGCGGAATGACAGCAATCCCGGAACGTAAGCAAATTTGAGCGGCGCGTTTGCAGCGCGAGTTTCAATCACCTTGCGACGCACCGTATCCCAGACCACGGCGACGGCGATGATGGATTCATCCAGAAACGCACAATCGATACCAGCGACTCGGTCTGGCACAGCGGCGGGCACCAGCCGCACGCGCGCCCGCAAGCGTCGCTGTAAAGCCAGAGCCTGGCGTGGACTCAAGCTCCAACGATGAGGTGATCTCGGAACCTTCACAAGGTGGACGATAGCTATACGGAAGACGATTCGCTGCCTAGTAGAACACGAGGCAGCGGGTCTCGATGCTCTCGCGGGGCGCTGCATCCGCGGGAGCATTGGGGTCTTCGAAAGAGGTGTGGATAGTGAATCGGGCGCGCCCATCGGTTTCCGAGTCGAACGTCTTGAATAGCAACGCCTCATCCATTTGCATCTCCGGGAAGTAGTACCATCGATTGCCAGGATGGTGCAGCGCCACTTGAAGTTCTCCAATACGCTCCTCGGCGCGTCGTTCGACGGAAATCAGGTCTTCTGCCCGCAGCGTCGTTGCGTCGCACAGCGCCAGCGCATGGTTGTAAACAGGCCCGGCAATCGACCGCCATACATTCATAATGGCGAAACGCCGTTGCAACAGTTTATCTGCCTCATGCGGATCATCTGCAAAGTGGTCGCGTAATCGCTTGACGCCGGAAGTTGCTGTGTAATCGTTGTGCACGATTGATGCCGGTTCGCGAATACTCTTTTCCCTTTGGCGCTCGACTGAAGTCGAGCGTCTGGTATCGTCAAAGATCTCGATTCGCGCAGCGCCCGTTACTTCCTTGAGTAAGGACCGTACTTCTTCGTGGTAAGTCGACTCGATCTGCGCATCGTCATAGAAATCTTCGACTTTGCTTGCCTGTCGTACCAGCTTGAAGCCTTCGACGTCCAGGCTGGGGGCGGTTTCGAGTTCGCGAGCATTATGCACAGCGACTTCCTGCAGCGTGAAGTTGCCGTGGTGCTCGGTTTCATCACCACCGCCTTTGGAGGGAACGTAGACGAGAGGTTCGTCGACATTCGCCAGGAATTTCAGGCTCGCTCTTAGCGTTGCAGATTGCATGATGCCTTTTCCCTTATAGAAGATTACTGTTTATACGGACCTACACTTCCGATATTTCATAGACCCGGATGCCTGTAATGAAAGGGTTATCCTGCGCGATCGCTTCTGCAGCCTCGAAGCTATCCGCATTGATGATCGAGTACCCGGTGATTGAGTCCACTCCCATCGGCAGGTCCTTGCTGCCGTCATGCGAGATTTCTCGCGCGCCGCCATGAAAGCCGCCCTGGTCCACGGTCTTGTCGGCGACCGATTGGAACCACTGTCCCCAGGCCGCCATGATTTCCGGGGTGGGCTTTTCGAAGCCATAATGCAGCAGCATGAATCGTTTCATTTCGATCTCCTGGCTGTAATTTTTCTTCAACTGGAGGTTAGCGCATTTTTTAGTGGCCGGTTTCGGCCGGGTCCGAATGGATGTTACTGACCTTTCGATATATGGGTTGATCAGCGAACCACGGCGAAAGCTGTTGTGCGCCTTCCGGCAGTTGCTCATGAGTTCCAAGAACAATTGCCGCACCGTCATGCATGACATCGACGATACGCCCTGATAGCTCCAGCTGAAGAGCGTCGTCGAAGTATGTGAAGACCAGGTTGCGGCAGAGCACGAGATCGAAAAGGCCTTCGGGTTGTTGCTGACGGATGTCCTGCTCGAGGAACGCGATATCCCGCGCATACTCCGGCTTCAATTGATAACTATCATCCTCTCGCGTGAAGCCCAGATGGCGCCAGGTGTCGGGGAGATCTTTCAAAGTACCGAATTCGTATCGGGCCTCGCGCGCGCGCCGCAGCATTAGCGGGTCCGCATCCGTTGCCACAATGTCGATTCTCATCTCGGGGTAACGATCCTGAAGTTCTACTGCCCACATGATTGCAAGCGTATAGGGCTCTTCACCAGAAGCGCATCCGGCACTCCAGATTCGCAACGCGGCATCACCGCGCTCGCGGGTTCCGATAATCAGTGAGGGCAGTACCTCCCGCGTCAGGTGCCGGAATACTTCCTTGTCACGGTAGAAGCGCGAGATGGTGATTCGGCACAGGGAATCCAGCGTTTGCCATTCTTCGGCGTGCGACTCCAGATAGGCCCTGTATTCGTCGACACTTTCCAAATTGAGATCCCGCAGTCGCCGGTCGAGGCGCTTGCACACCTGCTTGCGTACCCTGCGAAAGCCCGGCCAGCGCATTTGCAGCTGCGGCAACGCCCATTGGAGGAAACTCACACACTGCTCATTTTTCATGCCGAGTACCTGGATATGAGGGACTAATGTCGCAGCCGCGCAAGAGTGTGGCTATAAGATCAAACACTTAATGCAGATACTAGGTATAAGCCCGCATAGAGGGTACCTGCGGCATGCGCTAGAAAAAGCTGGGGCGGTGAATTTCGCCGCGAAGGGGGTTCAGCCTAGAGAGTCCAACCATGCACATTTCGGCACTCGAGCTGCATGCAGCGACAAGCTACGAAGATGCAGCAGAATTATTGTCCAGATTTTCACCCGACGTCAGGTTGCTGGCCGGTGGTACCGACGTTCTCGTCGATCTGAAGAACAATGGCAACGGCGTCAGCCACCTGGTGACCCTGGAACGCATCGATGCGATGCACGGAATCACCGAGGAGGCTGATGGTTTACGAATCGGCGCCCTGACGACGATCACCGAGTTAGACGAATCGCCATTGATCAGCGGGGGCTACGAGATTATCCGTGATGCCGCAAGCCAGATGGCGACCAGGCAGATACGCAATACAGCAACCATCGGTGGCAACATTGCCGGCGCAAATCCCTGCGCCGATCTACCTCCGGTTCTCATCGTTCTGGGTGCCATCGCAGTGGTTTTCTCCAAACAGGGTCCTCGCGAGCTGCCGTTGCAGGACCTGATCACAGGACCACGTGAAACCATTCTTGCCCAGGACGAATTGCTGGCGTCGATTGTCGTGCGACGCCCGCCGGCTCGTTTTGGAGCCGCCTACGCCCGCTTCGGTCTGCGTAAGGGCAATTCGATCGCGGTAGCAACCGCCGCGGCGAGCCTGATATTGGATAACGACGGAGCGGTGCACGATGTGCACATCGCGCTGGGCGCCGTAGCGCCCAAACCGGTCGAGGTGGACGCAGCCAAACTTTGGCTCGAGGGACGCAAATTGAACGGCGATTCATTCGATGAAGTAGCCAGGGCCGCCATGGAGGCGGCTCAACCGATCTCTGATTTGCGCGGTTCAGCAGAATACCGGCGCGAACTCGTGGGGGTCCTGACGAGACGCGCGCTGCAGGCCGCCGAGCAGCGCGCGCAAGGGTGAGATCATGCAAACCTTACAGACACTGAATGTAAACGGGCGCCAGTACACGGTCGCCATCGATGACAGCGACACCCTGGTCGACGTTCTGCGCGACAAGCTCCGCTTGACCGGTGCAAAAAAGGGCTGCGGACAAGGGGACTGCGGTGCGTGCACCGTGTTGATCGATGACAAGGCGGTAAACAGTTGCCTCGTACTTGCCTCGACGGTCAACGGCAAAGCGATTACGACGATTGAAGGTCTCGATACAAACGGCGAATTGACCGCTCTGCAAAAATCTTTCGTCAATGAGGGCGGGATGCAATGCGGTTTTTGCACGCCCGGCATGGTGATGTCTGCAACCGCACTGCTAAGACAGAATCCGGAGCCTGCTGACGAGGAAATAAAGGAAGCGCTGGTCGGCAATCTCTGTCGCTGCACGGGGTACACCGGGATAATGCGGGCGGTTCAGAATTACGGGAAATACAGCGGAAGCGAAAGCCAGACCGGCGAATCGAATCAAGGCGGCGTAGGCGTTTCAATTCCGCGTGTCGATGCCGCGGACAAGGTAACGGGACGGGCCACTTATACGGCGGATATTTACTTGCCGAACATGGTTCACGGCAAACTTCTCGGCTCCCCGATTGCACACGGCCTCATCAAGAAGCTCGACGTTTCCAGGGCGAAAGCATTGCCTGGCGTGCTCGCCGTCCTGACGGGCGCCGACGTAACGGATACCAAACACGGCGTTTCACCCGCACGTTATGACGAGGACGTTCTCGCCAAGGACAAGGTTCGTCATGTCGGTGACCCGATCGCCGCGGTGGCGGCAATCGACGAGGAGACTGCCGAACAGGCGCTCGCCCTGATCGAAGTCGAGTTCGAGGAGTTGCCGGTCCTGCTCGATCCCATGGATGCAATAGCTGACGGTGCGCCGCTGATCCACGAGAAGTACAAGAACAATATCAATACCGTCGTCGATCAGGATTTTGGCGATATCGAGAAGGCTCTCGCCGAATCGCATTACGTGCGCGAAGAAGTCTTTACCGGCAACAATGTTTATCAGTCGCCGCTGGAGCCGCACGCTTCGATTGCTACCTGGGAACACGACGGGACCCTGGTCTTGTATACATCGACCCAGGTATTGCCTTACGTGCAATACATGATGGCGCACGTCCTGCACATTCCACTGGGGCAGATACGTGTCATCCGGCCGACCGTTGGCGGCGGTTTCGGGGCCAAGGCGGCGACATCCCCGCTCGACATCTGCTCGGCGCTCTTGAGCAAGGTGACCGGGCGACCGGTCAAGATGGTTTACTCGCGCGACGAGATGTTCAAGTACGGGCGCGGCCGTCACAAACAACACATGAAACTCAAGGTAGGCCTGGACGAAGACGGCACGATTCGCGCGGTAGACAGCGAGATTTATCTCGATGGTGGCGCATATTCATCGTTCGGCGTGGCCACCGCCTATTACGCGGGCGCCATGATGCCGACGCTCTATCACATACCGAATTATCGCTACCGCGGTTTCCGGGTCATGACCAACAAGCCCGCATGCGGTGCGATGCGTGGCCATGGGGTCCCGCAGCCGCGATTCGCATTCGAGTGCCTGCTCAACATGGCTGCGGATGAACTGGGGATAGATCCGGTGGAGCTTCGCCGACGCAACGCAATGACGCCGAACACGATGACGGTCAACGACCTCGACATCGGGAGCTGCGAGTTCACCGCGACCTTGGATACCGTCGCCGAAGAATCTTCGTGGGATAAGAAATACGGCAAGCTTGAAAAGGGCAAGGGAATCGGCATCGGTTGTGGCGGATTCGTGTCCGGCGCCGGCTATTGCATCTACCGTGGCCAGGTCCAGCTCTCGCATGAGAAGCCACGTGAGCCTTTCCAGAAGAAGTCGATATTCCCGCATGCCAACTCGGTCGTAAAAGTATCAGAGGACGGCATGGCAGTTGTGCTCATGATCGGCGCTGCGGAAATCGGGCAGGGCAGCGATACGGTACTGGTGCAGATGTGTGCCGAGGCGATGGGAATACCTGCTTCGCGTGTGCGCATACGCAGCGAAGACAGCGACATCTCTCCGCTAGACCTCGGATCGTATTCTTCGCGCGTCACCTTCATGGCTGGCCATGCGGTGGCTCGCGCAGGTACCGAAGTCGTGGGGAAGATGAAACCGTACGCGGCAAAAATACTTGAATGCGACGAGGCGGACATCGAAGTCAAGGACGCAAAGATGTTCATAAAAGGTGATCCTTCCAGGAACGTTCCGTGGGAAGAGGCAGCGAGGCAATACTTCAATGCCAATGGCCCGCTGGTCGGAACCGGGTGGTACAAGCCGCCCGAGGGGCTCGGCGGAGACTATAAAGGGGCAACCGTTGGTACGAGTCCCGCCTATTCCTTCGGCAGCTCGGTATGCGAAGTCAGCGTCGACCTGGAGACCGGCAAGGTGGACATCGAGAAATTCACCGACTATCACGACTGTGGCACGCCCATTAACCCGCAGGCCGCAAACGGCCAGGTCGAGGGCGCGATCGTGATGGGTGCGGGTGAGACGATTATGGAAGGCGTGGAGTTCGACGAACAGGGCCAGCTCCTGAACCCGAGCCTGAAAGGATATCTGACCATGACGATCAAGGATGCACCAGAGATCTTCAGCGGCTTCGTCGACTCGTACGAGCCACGTGGACCGTTCGGCGCCAAGGAAATCGGTGAAGGAAGCACGCTACCCGTGCTCGGCGCGGTCGCGCATGCCATAGCGAATGCGACCGGAGTCTGGGTAAAAGACCTGCCGATAACGCCCGAGAAGATTCTCAAGGCAATGCAGGAGAAAGAGGAAGCGGGACCTGCTCCGGAAACCCCGAAGACCGACGAAAAGCAAGCTGCTCTCACTTGATGCCGGAGACACAGAAATATGTGGCGTCATACTTGCAACAATGGTCCCGGGAAGAGCTGAAGTTGTCCCGAGAGTCAGCGATTCACTCGCCAATAATCCAGTCAGGATAAGAGAAGGGGGGCACAGCCCCCCCTTTCGAATACTATTCGTCCGTCACAGACTCCGGATCGTCCCGTTGTAATTTTTCCAGTTTTTCTTATACCTCTATAGACGAACCGAGCATGAAACAGGCTTAGGCCCGCAATGCATGGTTTATCTCATGTCAATAAAAGAGCCGACATCATCGCCGAGTATCTCGGTGCGCGAGGAATCCCGGCGCCGATTCGGGCCGAAGGAATAGACAAATGAGACTCGGCTGCTGTTGTCCCTGTCGCAACGATCGCGAATCCAGTACGGAGAATTCCAGGGGTCAAGAAAGAATTCCGCGCGTTCCCTCGGCAATCCCTGCGACTGTAATCCGGAGAAGCTTCCTTCGAGAAGCTCGAACTGATCGTACTCCACTACAAACGTATACAGCCGTTTGTGAAGATTGCAATTGGAACTCGCCAGGCCACTCACGAAGTCGCTGGCGATTGCCTCCGCTTCGATTCTTGCCGCTTGTAAAATTGCAGGGTCGGCGTCTCGCTGCCCGCGCGTTACAGCCGCACTGAGAAGTCCAAGGGCAAAAACGCCGACAGACGCGATAGCCGTGAACGTGGTCGGGCTAAAACGGTCTCCCGAAAACAGCCTGCGGTCACCACCATGATCGGACCGGGTCGCCACGGCACTGAATAGAAAGCCGAGCCCGAGCATCAGCTCGACCCACTCACCCGAGTGGCTCCAGGGATACTGGACGTAGAGCAGGAAGGCACCGGCAAATGCAGGCAGCAGCGCGATGGGGGGGGCGACGATGCCGAGCCGCCTATACCAGTCATGCAGGGTTGCGAAACGAGCAAGCAGTGGCAGCACGATACCGTAGCCTGCAATGACAAGTGTCAGCGCCAGCTTCCTGAAATCAGTCTCGATGACATTGTGAAAATTGAATTCCTGCTGGAAGTTATGTTCGAGGAAAAAGACGGGCGGTCTGTAGCCCAACAATCGCTGACCCCAGGAAATCTCCTCCATGGCGACGATGAAGCAAAACAGCGCAACGCCAAGGAGAAACCATGGAAATGCATGCGTCGCGCGACGAAAGTCGGCGGCTCTTCGCATAAAAGCCGCGGTGGCCAGCATAAATGCCCAGAAGCTCGACCACTCGAGGTATTCGTCTTCCTGGACGGTCAGATAGTAGAAATCGGGATAGCCGGCTTGCAGCACGCAGGCATACGCGACTGTTCCCAGGACGATGACATTCGCGATCAGGAAGTAAGAAATGTCGGCTGATGAAAACCGCATCTTCACCAGCCGACTATACAATACCTCGACGCCGGTTTAATGAAAGCCCGAATCTTCCGGCTCGTCTCTCACAAAAAAATACAGCAACACGCCAATCACCGCAGCGCACAACAAAAGAATTCCGACGCCAACGATGCCGATTTCTAGGAAACCGCCTGTTTTATATATCATCAGGGACGCTACAACGACAAAAACGATGAAAGCGATTCCGAAACCGCGCCATTTCCCTGGGCTCATAGCCATTTCCTGTTCAGACCCGGCGCAAGGCCTAGCGCCGAAGCGCCGCGTAATCGTATATCAGGGTGCCGACACCCCATCCCAATCCGAATGAAAAACCCAGTGCGGCGCCGATCGCTCCGTAGCTCCCTGCGCCTGCGGAAGAGCCGGTGAGTCCGGCGCCGAGGATTGAACCGAGCATGCCGCCAATGGCACCGCCACGAAATGCAGTACTGTCCATCCAGTCTCCGCCACTTACCAGCTGAATCTCGTCACAACTGAGTTCCCTGATACCCATCGCTTTGTTATCGACCATCTCTACTCTCCTTGTAAGGTCCTGGTGAATGATTTACTGACAAATCGGCCAGCGCGCTTCCTCGAAGATTAGATCAGTTAGGCAACTGGTGTCGAAAGTCATTTCTGCATGCAATAACCAGAAACGTACCGGCAAGATTTTTGGGCGACTGGCGCGCGATCCGGAATCGCGTCCCGACAAACAGGGCGAACGCGAGCAGGGATGCTAATGCAATCAGCTGATGCGCCCTTCGGTCGACAGACATATAGGCCCGAGTTGCCATCAGAGGTCCCCACTTTTCGAGCGGTAAATGTTTCATGGCAATACGGCCCGGATGCTGTCAGTAGTGTCCGGGGATACGGAATGACAGGTCGAGGCGTATAATGTCCCGCATCCAGGGACAGGTACGAACCTGGATGATTCCAATCAGGAGCCGATCTGACCATGCAATGGATGTACATCGTAATTGGGGGTCTGATCGGTGTGTGGTTCGGCACGGCAGGCGGCGTGCTTCTCGGTTTCGCGGTCGGCGCCGCTTTTGGTTATCTGCTGGAGCAAAACCGTTCTTTAGAAGACAAAATCAAGAGACTGAGCGGGCGGCTCGAGCGCGCAATTGAAGCCCGTTCTCCGGAACGGCCGCCGGCTGCGGCGCGCGAGTCCGAGCGACCTGCAACACCGCTCGTTCCTGCGCCTGCCGCGCCAAAAACTGTCAAGAAAGCGGCGAAGCAGCCCGAAAAGGTACTTGCCGAGCCAACGCAGCCAAAGCCCGGGACTCCCGATCTGTTCGACAAGGCGGTCGAGATGGCAAAGGAGTGGCTGACGACCGGCAACGTACCGGTCAAGGTCGGGGTCATCGTTTCCTTTTTCGGCGTGGCGTTTCTTTTGAAGTATGCCGTCGACCAGGGATATATCGTCCTGTCGATAGAAGCGCGCTATCTTGCGGTTTCTGTGGCTGCGATCGCGTTGCTGACGCTCGGCTGGCGGCTTCGCGAGAAGCTGCCGGTTTATGCATTGAGCTTGCAGGGCGGCGGTATCGGTATCCTGTACCTGACGATCTTCGCGGCACTCCGACTGCATGAGATCATCCCGGCTGCCTTCGCTTTTGCACTTTTCGTGGCACTGACCGGATTCACGGGCATTCTTGCGGTTCTGCAAAACTCGATGGTGCTGGCCATACTGGGAACCGTTGGCGGTTTTCTGGCGCCGGTGCTGGTTTCGACCGGCCCCGGGAATCATGTCGCGCTGTTCAGCTATTACCTGGTCTTGAACGCCGCGGTGCTCGGCATCGCCTGGTACCGGCCGTGGCGGGTACTCAACGTCATCGGATTCGCATTTACATTCGGCGTCGGCACGTACTGGGGTTATGAGTATTACCGGCCGGAATTATTTGCCAGTGTCGAGCCATTTCTGATCGCCTTCTTTCTGTTTTACCAGGCGATCGCAGTCCTCTTTGCTTTTCGTCAACCACCGGATTTGCGCGGCATCGTCGATGGAACCCTGGTCTTCGGCACGCCGGTCATCGCATTCGCGCTGCAATCGCAGCTCGTCGACAACACCGAGCACGGCCTGGCGATCAGCGCGATATCGCTGGCCGTGCTTTATACCTTGATCGCAACATGGCTGCACCGCATGAAGGAAAAGCAGATGCGGCTGCTGATCGAGTCATTCATCGCACTCGGCGTGGCGTTTGCGACCATTGCGATACCGCTTGCGCTCGATGGGCGATGGACAGCCGTTGCCTGGTCGCTCGAGGGAGCTGCCCTCGTCTGGATTGCCGTCAGGCAAGAGCGAATACTCGCGAGGCTCGCCGGCTCCGCATTGCTCATCGCGGCCGGTATCGCCTATGCGGAGTACGGCTGGAAAAACGACCTGGGTATTCCGGTGTTGAACGGCAATGTTCTCGGCGGCTTGCTGATCAGTGTTGCTTCCATATTCTCGGCGCAATATCTCGCTGCGGATAAAAAACCGATCCGCGGCCAGTCCTGGCTTTCGGCACCCTTGCTGCTGTGGGGACTCGGCTGGTGGCTAGGCACCGGTTCAAGAGAAATCTCGGATCGCGTTACCGCCAACATGCAATTGCACGTCTTTACCGCATTCCTCGCCGTGAGTGCCGGAGCACTCGCGTGGCTCGGGCGACAATTCCATTGGACTGCGGCGAGACGCTCGACGCTTGGCTTCCTGCCGTTGCTGCCGCTGGTCGCACTCCTTTATATATTCGAACACTATCATGTGCTCGAAGGCCTTGGCACGCTCTCCTGGATAATGGCTGCCGTCGCGCATTTCGCTTTGCTTCGTGCCTATGATCCTGGCGATGGTCACGTCGAATCGGGCTGGCATTTCGCCGGCGTGCTGATCATTGCCGCGATCATTGCCTACGAAGTCCACTGGCGAATCGGCGAGGCTGATCTGAGCATGGTGTGGTCCGGCAGTGCCGCCATGCTTATACCTTCGCTCGGCGCGTTTTTTATATTGCTTGCGCGGCAGAAGATTGCGTGGCCATTACAACGTTACCGGGGTGCATACCTGGCGGCAGCGGCAGTTTTGATAATCATGCAGTTGCTGGCGGTTGCCGTAGCCGGCGTCGATAATCCGGGCAACCCAAGTCCGTTACCGTATGTTCCGATACTCAATCCGTTCGACGTATTGACGATCGTTGCCCTGGGAGCCGCACTGCTGCTGATTGTCACCCTGAAAACGAGCAGCGAGCGGCTCGGCCAGGAGGGATTGCGGCTCGCGACCATCATGTGGTCGCTGACCGCCCTGGTGCTCACCACGATAGGCGTGGTACGTGGTGTGCATCATTTGGGCGAGGTTGCGTGGCAGCAGAGAGCGCTGGCAAATTCGGTTTCGGTCCAGTCCGCGCTCTCGATTTACTGGGCCATCCTCGGTTTCGGCGGCATGATCTGGGGCGCGCGTTATCAGAAGCGCTGGGTCTGGATGGTCGGTACCGGTTTGATGGGCATTGTCGTGATCAAGCTGTTCATGGTCGATCTCGGTAATACCGGCACGGTCGCCAGGATTGTTTCCTTCCTCGGCGTCGGCGCACTGCTACTCGTGGTCGGCTACTACGCGCCGGCACCGCCGCGAGAAGCCAGCGCCAGCGGCAAGAAAGAATGAAGCCGGCTCTGTTAGTTACTTGTTTCCTGCTGTTGCCGCTTGCGAGCGCCGCGCAACCGGATAACGCGTCTGCTGACGCACCCGAAATCTCCGCTTACGCCTGGGGCTTTCCCATCGAAGTAAGTGAGACAGCCAGTTTCTATGCGGTCGAGCTTCCGCTCGAGGTGAACCAGTCGGTGACCGACCCGGCGCTGCGTGACGTCGGCGTCTACAACGGTGCGGGAAATCCGCTGTCACGGATATTCGAGCCGCCCACAGAACACCGGGAATCAATCGAGCAGAGCAATCCGCTGCCTGTGCTGCCGCTTTATGAAGCGGAAAGCCGCGCCGACGATGACAGACTGACGCTCGAACGCGAGGGCGACAGCACACGATTCAAAGTCGATCTCGGGGCTTTGCTGGCGCCGGACGGGGGCCAGCGGCTGGTTGCCTACATCCTCGACACAAGGCAAAGCGACGGCATCGTCTCCGCGATAGACCTGGTCTGGGGCCAGATAGAGCCCGGTTTCATGGGCCAGGTCATGGTCGACGGCGGCAATGACCTGCAGCAATGGATAGCCGTGGGCTCGGCCGTGGTCGCCTACCTGCGCGAGGACTCGGAAAGCATCGAGCAACGGCGCATCGTACTGCGCCGCGGTGATTTCGATTTCCTGCGCATCCGCTGGAAAGGCCTGCCAGACGACTGGCACCTGTCGCAGGTTATGGGCGTGTATGTGCAGGGCACTCCGGACACATCCAGGAAGTTTATTACCCTGGAATCGGACAGCGTCGATGCCGAAGACGGCGGGCGAATATATTCCCTCGGCGGCGCGCCGGTGGTCGATCGGCTGCGCGTCGTTCTGCCCGAGCCCAACACGGTAATTTCTGCGCGCGTCATGTACTGGTCGGAACGTCGCGATCGCTGGCTCGAAGCAGCCCACGGTTCCTATCATCACATCATCCGTAACGACAACGCGGTGATGAGTGAGCCGATAAAAATTAATAAAGCGAGATCGAGCCGCTTCAAAATTATCCTTACGCGCGGACCGGCAAATGCAAATGTGCAGCTGGAGGTAGGCTGGCGGCCGGACAAACTGCTGTTTCTTGCGCAAGGACAGCCCCCGTTCGTACTGGCTGCCGGCAACGCGGACGACGCACTGCACCAGTTTCCACAACAGAGAATCTATGGTGCGCAGTCCCTGGCAGACCTGGCCGAGCGGAACGGCGGAGTGGTCGAAGCAAGCCTCGGGCAGCGCTACGCACTTGGCGGGCCGGACCGACTGGTGGCGACCACGCAGATCAACTGGCAAACCGTGCTGCTGTGGCTCGGCCTGATAATGGGCGTCGTCTTCGTCGGCTTCATGGCCATGAAAACCATTCGCGAGTTGCGGGCGCAATAAAAATCCGCTTCGACCCTGTTTTTCCTGGTCGGAATGTGGCGGAGCTGCTTGTCATCTCCTATGCTTGTTGCGACACAATAAAAACATGCTCGCATACGGCAGGGGCGATTCGCAGCGAGGTTCGTTTCTGCCCGCGATGAAGCAATTGGGAGGAAAAAATGAATGTGAAACGTTTGTCGATTGGCAGTATCACCGGCCTGGTCGTCCTGTACGTCTTAGGCGTTGTTTTCTGGCAGATGCTGTTTGCCGATTTCTTCGCGGCGAACGCAGGCACGGCGGAGGGGGTGCAGCGCGAGGAACAGATTATCTGGGCAATGGCGCTCGGCACTTTACTTTATGCCGCGTTGATCACGCTAATGATGGACGCGCGCGGCGGACCAGTCTCGCTCGCAAATGGTTTGAAGACCGGTGCCATCGTTGGCTTCCTGCTCTGGGGCACCGTCGACTTCATTTATTTCGGTTTCACGAACCTCAACAATCTGACAGCGGTGATAGCCGACACGGTTCTTGAAGCCGTCCGCGGTGGTATCGCCGATATCCTGGATGTACTCGACACCGGGCAGATGCTTCTGGTGTACAGCGGCGGTCTGCACCACATTCAGGCCCCGGGCGAGCTCGTGCCCCGCCCGCTCAGGAACATCCGCGCTCGAGTCGAGATTGTGGACATAGCCGACTACAAGAAGGCACTCGGACACGG